>QNDS01000048.1 GCA_003644925.1 Candidatus Fermentibacterota bacterium | reverse complement strand
CTGCAGATGCGCTCCCGCATCTGCGGACCGTTCTCACCGACGCCGGCTGTAAAGACAATCGCGTCAAGCGCACCCATTGAGACCGCATAGGCTCCAATGTACTTTCGTACACTCGAAGCGAACATTTCAAGGGCAAGCTCTGCTTTCCCGTTGCCTTTCTCTGCGGCGTCCTCAACATCCCTCTGATCGCTGGACAGCTCTGAAATACCGAGCACACCACTTTTCTTGTAGACCATTTCCTTAACATCGGAAATTGAGTACCCGTAGTTCTCAACAAGGTCTATAAGGACCGCTGAATCGACATCACCGCTGCGGGTTCCCATCATTACGCCGCACGCAGTACCATAGCCCAGGCTGGTATCCATGCTGCTGCCATGCTTAACAGCACAAAGGCTGCTTCCGTTCCCCAGATGACAGGTAATGATGCACAGTTCCTCTATAGGCTTGTTCATCATTTGGGCCGCCTGCCGGGAAACGTACTGGTGACTGGGTCCGTGGAACCCGAACCGTCTTATTCGTTTTTCCTCAAATATGCTGTAAGGAACCGGGAATATGTAGGATACGGGGGGCATGGTCTGATGGAATGCAGTATCGAAAACAGCGATGTTCGGAATACCCGGAAGCGTTTCCATCGCTGCCCAGATCCCCTGAAGATTGGGGGGGTTATGAAGGGGCGCCATGAAGCTGCAATCCTCAATACCCTGTATGACCTCCTGGTCTATGATCACTGATGAAGTGAATTTTTCTCCTCCATGAACGACTCTGTGACCTACAGCCCCTATTTCACTGTAACTGTCAATTGGACCGTATTCGGAGTCAGTCAGGGCTTTGAGAATGAAATCAATACCCTTTCTGTGGTCGGGAACTGGCTCTTCAAGAATAATCGTATTTTCACCGGACTTGAATTTGATCCGTCCCTCAGGGAGGCCTATCCTCTCGATCAATCCTTCGGCTAGCAGTGCTTCATTCTCCATATCGATAAGTTTGAACTTGATGGAAGAACTTCCGCTGTTAATGACTAGAATCTTCATGCAGGCCTCCATGCAGATGTACATCTGGTAGATTTATCCGGAAATGCGTACCGAATTATTAAAAATCAGCAGGCTCTAAAATACTTAAAATCAGGTTCCGAATCAAGGGTTACCAGCCGCATTAAGCAGCCGGAAGAGGAATACTTTCCTTCCTTTCCCGTGCTATCTCGGTCTGGAGCAGCGCGGGAAGGAAAACCCACAGAATTGTGAATCTGTAATTGGTGAGTACCGAAGCGAACCCCGATGCGAAAAGCAGCATGATAACAGCACAGAATATTCCGAGGGCTATACCTGCCCGCCGCCTGCTGTCCGTTCTGATGAACAGCCCTGCCGCCTTGATAAGGGTAAAGATGAATATTCCAAGAAATGCGATCACGCCGGTGATTCCCATATTCAGCGCTATCTGGAAAAGGGAGCCATCAACGTACCAGACAGTTACAACTGCTCCGATATCCGGCCTGAAACAGGTGTAGATTGCACCAAGACCTTTACCCGTTATCATTTTCGAACCGCTGAGATCATTGAGTATTGTGCTCCATGCGATCAGCCTTGAAAGAACGGAAGTATCGGTAAGATAACTGCCCGTTTCATTTTCGGTTCTCTGCGCAACATTCGAAGCTGACAGGATACCCATTGCAGATATGGCAAACACAACAAGAATTATGAATACTGCTATGACTGTCAGTGAGGCAATGAGTTTTCTGCCGAGGTGGATATTGTCCTTTTTCCTGAACAGGTTAAGAATCCACGCTGCAGCAAGCGCAAGTACAATTCCTCCCCATATACCCCTCGTCTGTGACAGAACTACTCCTGTACCCATAAGAAGAATGGCGGGGATAATGATTGTAAGCGCAGGTCTCTCGCTCCAGTTCTTCCAGAGTCTTCCGATAAACATCATCAGAATGGCTCCTATGGCGTTGGGCTGTCTGGTGACTACCCTGACGCCCGTCATTTCGCGAACGAATACGTCATCCCCGGCTCCCGTATATCCTTTTATCATATAGATGAAACCGGCAATCACTGCAGAGGACAGGAGAACTTTCCATATCCGCTCACCTGCGTTTTCATCGGACAGAACCCAGAGAAGCGGGAAGTACAGGAAATATGCTCCGTAAGTTTTAAGCTGCATGCTCAAGGCAATAGGATCATGGCCTGCGGTGAATCCACGGTACGCTGAAAACCCGAATGCAAGGAGGAAGAGTATTATGAACACTCCCTGCAAACCGATCGAGATGCCCCTCATCGATCTGTCGGGGAGCGCAAGTATCCAGAGCCATACGAGCCAGATCGAAAGCAGATCATCGGCTCTGAGGCTCAGTATACCTATTCCTATGCCAGCGGTACTCAACTCTGTCAGTGTCAGTATTATTTGCACCGCGAAAGTCACCATGAGGACCCGAACGGGTGATCCGGCAAGAAGAAACATGATCCCGGGCACTGCAAGCAGCAGGACACCCATGATAAAATGGTCGGTAACCATGGAAACAATAAGTACGATACCGATAATAATGAGGGATATGAGAGTTATCCCGGATACCTTTGCGTCATCGCTCAATTCTGCGGGACCAGCCAGTGTTTTCAGTTTCCCGCCGTCCCTTTCCTGAGCTGCTCGGACAATTCCGATGTTAAGCCGGCAAGCCATTCAAGCAGGTCCCTGTCATCCTCGCTGAATCCATTGTGGACATGCGAATCCAGATCTATCTCCCCTATGATGTTCCCGCCGCGAAACACCGGTACCACTATTTCTGATCTTACTTCAGGGTTGCAGGAAAGATAATTTGATTCAATTCTGACGTCCGCAATAATAAAGGTCTTTCCTGATGCGGCGGCCTGACCGCAGATCCCCGAGCCGAATCTAATCCTTGTATGCCCGGTAGGCTCACCGGTATAAGGCCCCAGAAACAGCTCTTCACTGCAGGAGGGATCCACAAGGTAATATCCTGCCCAATCGCAATTCTCGATATTCCTGCAAAGGTAATCGCAAACCTGCTTTAAGATGTGCCCTGCATTACCTTCCGATTCAAGCAGACGGGAGAGTCCATCGCGTAACGTGGAAATGTTATCAGTCATCGGCAATACCAGTACATGTTATCATGAGAAGGGTCATATCATCCAATGCAGCGACTTCCCCCCGGAATAATTCCAGCCTGTCAAGCAGATTTTCAAGGATGACCTGTGACTGAAGGCTGTCCTGCCCGGTCAGGTAATCCTTGAGCCTTGCCGGGCCGAATTCCTCTCCAGTCTCCTTATCCAGACTCTCGGTAATGCCATCGGTATACAGAAGAAGCTTGTCATCAGGGTTTATCTTCATAGTTGTTGTCCTGTATTGGGCATCACCTATAACCCCAAGTACAAGACCCCCCTCGGATAAGCTGCTTACAATGCCATCGCTTCGGGCGAGAATGGGCGGATCATGGCCGGCACAGCAGTAGCTGAAAGTTCTACAGGCGGGGTCGAGAACTCCGTAAAAGAAAGTAATGAACTTATCGTCCGGCATTCTCCTGCTCATTATGCTGTTGAGCCTCTGTACTGTATCCCCCGCCTTTTTACTCATTCCCGGAGCAATGGCGTGAAGGGCGGATTGCAGCGCAGCCATCAGCAGAGCTGCTGCTGCGCCTTTTCCGGCAACATCAGCTATCGCTATACCGTACAGCCCGCCGGAAATTGGAAATACATCGTAATAATCCCCGCCCACCTGCATACTGGGTACTGAAATACCCGCAATATCCACATTCTCGATATCGGGAAGCTCTCCGGGCAGCAGGCTTTCCTGGATCGATCTGGCTATTGCCAGCTCTTCACGGTACCTTTCCCTTTCCAGTTCCGTCTCCATAAGCCTTGCATTATCTATAGCAGCAGCAACCTGCCTTGCGAAGGTTTCTACAAGACCCCTTGATTCGTTCATGAACCCGAACTGACGATTCGTTGAGGCGTAGAGTATACCGAACGTCTTTTTCCTGATCCTGAGCAATGAAACTACCAAAGAGCCCGGCAACGGAGAATCCTTTCCCGCTATTGCAGCAAGAGGACTATTAGGGTAGCGGTTGTACAGCAGCGTTCCACCGGTTTTTTCCAGCCGCCTTAAAACCTCCCTGTGCCATTCGGATGGAAATACAGCTTCATGAGAACCCCTTTGGGGGGCTTCCCAGGCGCTGAAACCCTTCGAATCCAGTTTCACGGCCCAGCATCTGTCGGCTCCGGAAATTCTTCTGCCGAGAGTTACGGATGAGTGTACGATCTTATCTTCATCAAAGGTTGAGTAGATGGACTGCCCGAGCCCATCCATTATTCTCAGCTGGTTCAATTTCCTGTCCACAAGTCTTGCAGAAGGCAGTAGGAAAAGGATCTTCAGGAAGGTCATAGAACTGAATATCAGCAGTATTGTGAACACACAGCCGATAAGGGTTCCAAGTGCAAGAGAGGAGATCGTCAGACCGCCCCTGAAATAGAATCTGAGAATGGACTGGGAGAGTACGAGGACTCCCAGGGATCCGGCAAGAACAATGTACTTCTTCCATCGGGTAAGGTAATGCGCCCAGTCGGTTCTGAACGAATTGATAAATGCAAAGATGAACAGCAGAACGTAGAACGGGCTTATCGACAGGATGGCATCTGAACTGCTGATCTCTGATATGGCTACTCGAAAAAGATCTTCCAGACCCAGAGATACGTACAGGATCCGAAGGACAAATGTAATCACAAGCAGCTGGAACCAGACCAGAGTTCCCTTTCTGCGTTCGACCATAACAAGGTATTTCAAAGAAGCTATTATTGCGATGGAGAAGATAACGGCAGCTATAAGTGCAAGTATCTTCAGTGGATGCTCCGACTCCCTCAGCGTTCCCTCGGAAAGTACAATGGAATCCTCCTGGGCTACATTAGAACCCGAGTATACTGTTCTGATAAATATCTCGGCAGTTGCTGAAGTTACCTCTCCCAGTGCTCCGAGGGTCATTCCAACAGTTCCCGAACCGTCGAAAAGACCAAAATTTCTGATCGCGTCGCCGCCTGAGGAGGCAAGACTGTCAATTTCGTTCTGAACGGATGCCCATCCTGTAGATTCGGAGCTGTCATCCTGAAGCGGGATCAGACTCTTCGGTAAATAGCTTCCGGCATGAACCGTTTCATCCGCTGCGATTCGATCATCGCTGACCGAAGGCTGCAGGAATACCGCAAGCCCGAAGACTATCATGGAGAAGAGAACCAGCGACAGGAGTACACTTGTAAGGTGAAGCCTGGAGATCAGCCGCGATAGGATAAGATAAAGGAATACCGCGCCGAGGCAGGCGGATACTTCAGGAAAATTCAGACTCCCCGGAGAAGTGCGAAGGAAAAAGAGCGGGATAAACATAAATGGTGTAAGAATGATGATAAGCAACCTGCCGGGAATCCGTTTTATGTATCCGATCAATCCGACTCCCCCTCCAGGTTCTTGTCCATCAGGATTCGCGATATTTCCGATACTTCACATTCAGTTTGGGTGCCGGACGTCATGTTCTTTAGTGTGATCCGTCCTGAAGCGACTTCTGCAGGGCCGATAACCGCACTGTATCCAATTAATTTCCTGCCTGCGATCTTGAACTGTTTTGATAGGTTTTTACAGCTGATATCGATCTCAACCGAAACACCGGTATCCCGAAGCTTTTCAGCAAGGTTCACAGCGAAATCTCTCTCTTCATCGGAGTAAACAGCCAAGAAGATATCGGCAGGATGTTTGCCGGAAATGCCATCAGGTACAAGATCATAGGTTTTCAGGAACAGCTCGAGAGTAAGCAGCCCAAGCCCGAACCCGACTCCTGTTACCTTCTGACCGCCGAACATACCTACCAGATTATCGTACCTTCCTCCCCCGCAGATCGCCCTCCGGTTTTCTCCTCCGGTGTCCATAACCTCAAAGACTATTCCGGTGTAGTAATCAAGACCCCGCACAACGCTTGCATCGAACCGGGCTTCTGTGATACCGGCATCCTTCAGCATTCCGCTGAATTTTACTATCTCGGTGTACGCTTCGGTGCCGCCTGCCGCCTCGCAAAGCCAAGGCGCGTCCGGATCACCGCAGGACGCGAACTCCATTATGGTCTCCGCGTTCCGTTCGTCCCTGATTGTTTTCCTGACCAGTTCCTCCCATTCATCAGGCTTGATCTTATCCTTTTTATCGATCAGCGCAAAAGCCCCGGCCATCTCCTCTTCAGTCATGCCGCAGCTTCCAAGAATTTCAGAGGCAAGCCTCCTGCTGGAGTATCGGATAGAATACTGACCGGGAGCGGCTCCGAGACTGTTCATTATTCTTCTGAGTACGAGAAACACATCAAGCTCGGCTTGCAGGCCGGAAACCCCCAATATATCCAGATTGAACTGCATGAATTCCCGAACTCTTCCGCGCTGGGGTCTCTCGTACCTGTAGCAGACCGGAAATGACATCCACCTGACCGGGTAGATAAGCTCCCCCAAAGCGGCTACCATTCTTGCGACAGAAGGTGTGAGCTCCGGCCTCATTATCAGCTTCCTGCCGCCCTTGTCCGTGAAATTGTAGCTCTGCTTGACGGCAAGCTCGTTGCCGGATTTTGCCTGGAAAAGCTCCAGAGGCTCGAGAACCGGTGTCTCGTACTCCTCGAAGCCGTACGCAAGCCCCGCATCCCGCAGTCGTTTGATAATGTAGTCCTCAACCCTCTTCCGGGCGGGCGTAAGCTCCCTCATACCCTTGAGAGGTTTTCTACTGAGCGTCATAAAACTCCTCCGATGAAATTTCGCATATAACATACTATTCTGTGGTAATGAGAGGAATAATTCAAGTGCCAGCTGTTTACCCGGGAACTATAAGCTGACATATTTGTTTCGGGAATGTCCAGTAATCCTGTCAGGAGGATATCTATAATGAAAATATCCAATATTGTTTCCGCAGCTGCTATTTTCCTGCTCCTGTGGTGCATGGCATGCGAGGAAAACCCGTTCGATCCGAATAAATGGAGTACGCTCTCACATGAAGGTTTCGTCCTGAAGTGGAGAGTTCAGGACAGCAACCTGGAAGTTGAACTAAAAGGCCCCTCGACGGGTTGGATAGCAGTAGGGTTCGCCGGGTCCTATGGGATGCATGACTCCAATATTATCATCGGGTACGTAAACGGTTCCTCAGTCAGTATCAGAGACGATTTTGGAATCGACAGCGATACCCATGTTTCCGATACCGACCTGCAGGGCGGGGAGCAGAATGTATCAGGCAAGTCCGGCAGTGAGGATTCGGGAGTAACAACTATCTTTTTCACCATCCCCCTGGATTCGGGAGACCTTTACGATAACGCCCTTTCGGAAGGACAGAGTTACAATATTGTTCTGGCCTGCGCAGCAGACGGAGCCGATAATTTCGCATCTGGTTACACAACAATTACCAATACATCGATAAAAATATAGAAAAAGACGGAGTTCAAATGAATCCAATCTTCAAAGAGATCAAACCAGGCGATATTCCAGAGAGCGTTTTCAAACTTATAGCGGAGGACTGGTTCCTTCTCACTGCAGGTACTGCCGCAGATGGATACAACACCATGACCGCAAGCTGGGGCGGGATGGGGCAGCTATGGCATAAGAGGGTTGCTTTTGTATTTGTGCGGCCACAGAGACACACATGGAAGTTCATGGAGAATAATGAATTATTTACAATGAGTTTCTTTCCCGAGAAGTACAGGGATGCCCTTAAGTACTGCGGTTCGCATTCGGGCAGGGATACCGACAAGGCCGGGGAAACAGGACTGACACCCTTCGAATCCTCAACCGGGACGGTAGCCTTTGAAGAGGCAAAACTGATCCTTGAATGCAGGAAACTCTACTTCGGGGATTTCCAGCCGGAAAGATTTCTTGATGATAAGATCGACGGTCTCTACCCTGAAAAAGGTTACCACAGGATGTACATAGGAGAGATAGAGAAGGTTCTTACATCAACGGCAGTATAAGTTCTTCCAGATCAAGCTTCAACTCGGCCGTATAGCACCTTTCAAGGTCCAGGTTTTCCATGAGGTTCTCCATTGCGAAACTATAATTCTCTTCGACCGGTCCTCTGAAGACTTCGTAACCGTTGCAGGTTACAACGATATCACTGCTGAAATCCACCATCTCCGGATGGAGAAGGAGCCGGATAACGCAGAAACGGTTAACGTTTATGTCAAAGCTGTTCTGTGAATAAGCGGCTTCAACCCTGACAGAAGGTCCTGTCCTCGGGAGGAGCCAGTAGTATTCCGCGGAGTTGAACATATCCTGCAGTTCAAGTGTTTCTCCGTTTCGAAGAATCGCTATTGCAAAGCTGTCTCCGGGCAGCATTCCCTCCTGCAGAATTCCTATATCATCAAGAGTGACTATATCCTCCCCCTCGAAACCGATAATTACATCACCCTCCTGAAACCCCATTCTCGCTGCCGGTACATCACCATCTGCAACACCCGCTACAAAAACCCCGTCGCCTTCGTACTCCCAATCGAGATAGAAACCGAACCGCAGTCTGTCGGATACGAGCGTTGTATTGTAATCCAGGTCACCGCCGATAAGAGGCCACGGGATAATTGAATCAACCATCAGCCAGTCGCAGCCGGAAGGTTCTCCGGCTTCCCAGATGATGCTGCCTGGAAACCTCACCCTCTCCGTTTCCTCAAGGAACTCGAAAATCCTATCCTCCATCTGAGGCAGGTATGAGGGATCATGCTCGAATCCCTGAAAAGTGTGGTATTCTATTACCGCTCCAGCAGATTCCGCCAGGGCAATTGTAGGAGCCATTTTCGCTGTAGGGTACAGCCCATCCTCATCACTGTGCGAGACTATTCCGGGTCTGTTTGAAAGACTGGGCAGATATGTTGCCCGCCCGCCGTCTATCGCGGCTACGCCGATGTGCCCGGAGAAAGCCAGATAACCGGCAAAACAGCTCGGATGAAGCATCATCAGAGAGAAGCTCCCGGAGGCGCCGTCAGAAAAGCCGCCGATGAAAATCCTGGAATCGTCAACGCTGAAATTCATCTTCATCCACCTCACGATACGGAGGATACCCTCCTCCCCGACAGTATCCCACCATACTGCATCCGCCTGACCGCATGGAAAAGCGATAAGGTAGCCTTCGCAGAGGAGCCGGGGAATCAGGTAACGTTCCATAAGTGTTTCCGTTTCCATCGTACGAAGGTCCGCAGTGCTGACTCCGCCGTGGATCCATACGAACAGCGGAGCCAGTTCTTCAGGATCGCAATCGGATGGGATCACATAGTAGAAGTGCCGCTGGGCGCTGTCAGAATAGAGAATACTGTCGATCAGAAGAATTTCGTTGATATAGTCACTTTCAGCAAGGCTGAACTCGAATAAATCTCCGGCATTGTTCAATCCGGAAGTCAGCTCCCTGAACTCGATGATATCAGCACCTGATGAAATAGAATTGAACACTACAAGTAATAGAACAGCAATGATAGACGATTTCATATTTCCTCCAGCAGGCCTGGTCAGTTCATTGACCAGGACACGGGTATCATTCCAAGAAAGAAGCGTCCGTAAGTAATTTCAAATTCACCATCAGGCAATACTTCAAGGCTGCTGATCCTGTTTATCATATCCTGCGGGAGCGGGAATACAACAAGGGCATCACCCTCCCACGATGGTGCAGTTACATAGTCTTCCCACGTATCCCAGAGCAGCTCAAGCTCACCGGTGTAAAGCCCGGCCGTATTCCAGGAAGAGAGTGTACTCATCATCCGGGATCTATCGTAGACGGAAATTTCCTCGGTTTCCATCGGAGTGAAAATGGATTGGGGATCAACCATGTACATCTCCTGAATATCATCGTAGGGCTTTAGAAATATCAACACCCTGTCCACACCCTCGGGAAGACCTTCTCCAGCAGCTAGCAATTGGGGGTATTTCATGAAATCCGGAGTATCAAGAAAACACTCGTAGTACAGAAATCCCTCATTGATGCCGCCGCTGGTCCTTACCGAATTGCATTCCAGCGTACGCCAATTACTGACCACCTCGTACGGCAAAAGGAATTCAGCGGGAAGATCGTCAGGATATTCAGTTCCCTCTTCCGGATAGAAGACCTGAATATCGGGCCATCTTATTGAATCCCATTCCGTGCGCATGCCATCAACAGGGTATATCTCGAAAATGCTGCCATTGACAACTTCAACGACGAAGTCCCCGGTGAATTCAGCTCCATGGAAAAATATCACCGGTGCTTCCACACTTATAGGGTCGATACCGAAATCAGGATCAGCGACAAAAGATGCCAGTCCGGGGTCAGGAACGGCTACCGCGGCAGCACTGAATTCTCCGAAGACCACGACTCCCCACTCGTGAACTTCAACCGGTTCACTTTCAGCGGATACAATAATACCATTCAGTAATATGATGATAAAACAAATTATCATAACGCCTCTCCTTAATACTTCAATTGTTGTTACTACCTGATACAATAACAAAATACCGGGATACTGAACAAGATTGCTCAGGGCTCCGGAATCTCTCCGGTTCTTGACAGATTCTGTTTCGTTATTATAATAATTGAGCAGTTGTTCATATATTCAATAGAATAAGAGGATGTTTCAATGCTTGAATTTATAGATGCCCTGTGGAATACAGTCGTGGCCCTTGCTCCTTCACTTCTTCTCGGGCTGCTGCTTGCAGGATTGCTGCATGTCTTCGTTAAGAAAGACAGGATACTCTCACACCTTGGAAAACCGGGATTTAAAAGCAGTGCAAAAGCTGCTCTGGTAGGTGTGCCCCTGCCTCTGTGCTCCTGCGGAGTACTGCCTGCGGCACTTGGTCTCCGAAGAGATGGAGCGTCCAGGGGTGCTGTTACATCATTTCTCATCAGCACTCCCCAGACAGGAGTCGATTCCATAGCTGTAACGTGGTCGATTCTCGGATGGCCGATAGCACTTGCGAAGGTAATCGCAGCTTTCGTTGCGGGCCTTCTGGGAGGAACTATTGCCGACCGGATCGGCAATGGCAATGAGAAGCAGGATACCAGACCAGCATGTGCTGAGAATGAATCAGGTTCACTTCCGCGGCGGATATGGAACTACTCTTTCAATGGTCTCTTTCGGGATATCTACGGATGGCTTGCCTTTGGAATACTTGTATCCGCACTGATCACCACTTTCCTTGAACCGGGGCAGCTGTCAGAGTTCACCATTTTAGAAGGTCCGCTCGGGCTGCTGGCCGCACTTGCTATCGGCATTCCGCTTTATGTCTGTTCTGTAGCATCTGTCCCGATTGCGGCGGGTCTTATATATGCCGGCTTTCCCGTGGGGAGCGCGCTGGTGTTTCTTATGGCTGGCCCTGCCACAAACGCGGCAACCATGGGCGCAGTGCGCAAAACCCTTGGAACGAGGGTTTTTCTTGTCTACATATTGACTGTAACAGTCATCAGCCTTGCCGCCGGTGGGATACTGAACTCGCTTAACGTCTCTGTTTCCCAGCCCTACCATGCCGGGCATGAAATGAGTTCGATAACAGGTTTGCTCAGTATCGTTGCGGGTGTACTCTTTGTCTGCGGCATGGCCTGGTTCGCTGTCAGAGATTTTATTAACCTAAGACTGAAATCCTCCCGAAAAGACAGCGGGCAGGAAACAGTGAAATTCAATGTCAGCGGCATGAACTGCTCCAAGTGTGAGATGGCTGTAAGTGAGGCTCTTAAGAAACTGCCTGGAATACTTAATGCAACCGCCTCCGCCGGGAAAGACACCGTCGTCCTGGCACTGGACAGCGGCATTAAATTTAACAGAGTAGAAGCAGTCCGGACGATCAGAGAACTTGGTTACGATGTAAGGGGGGAATAATGACCGATCCTGGAGAAGATCTTCAGGCTGACGCCGAGGAAGTCCGAGTTCTGGCCGAGCTCTTTCATCAGATGGCAGACCCGACCAGACTGCTCCTCCTGATGTCGATGTTCGGCGGTGAGAAATGCGTATGTGAACTCGCTGAAAAGACGGATGTAAGTGTTTCTGCCGTTTCCCACCAGCTTCGGTCCCTCCGCACGGCCAGACTTGTCAGAAGCCGCAAAAAGGGAAGGCATGTGTTCTACATGCTGGATGATGATCACGTCAAGGATCTTGTCTCAAAGGGTCTTGAACACGTCAGAGAGTGAGATGCCGTTCGGGGGTCGTATCTTGAATTTTGGCGTTTCTTCTTTCTAATTGCTATTCTCAAGGTTCTTAATGATCTTACTGATAGTGCTGTAGTGCGTTCCAGAATATTCAGCAATCTCCTGTTGGCTATAAGCATGCTTTATGTGAGCAGTATAGATAATTCTATTACGATCGACTTTATCTGAAGCACTTTCAAGCTGACAAATTCCCTTCGGATGTCTCAAGGAGTAAATGGTTGTGGTTTGACATGAGACAATACGCATGGCAAAGCGAGTTATGCCGGTTAACAGTCATATGTAATCGATTTAAAAAGCCAAAATTCAAGATACGACCCCAATAGTCCTGTGTTCTACATGCTTGATGATGACCACGTTAAGGATCTTGTCTCAAAGGGTCTTGAACACGTCAGAGAGTGATCAGCCTATTTTGAAATATGGATTACTTCCATTGCAGGACTGATCCATATCTCCGAAATAACGCGGTAACCTCTTATCACATCCGAGGTTCTCGGGCCGCCCCAGTAATCCTTAACTAACCAGATGGAATCGTGAAGGTTCAGAAGGCTGTCTACGGCAGACTGCAGGCTTCTTCCCGGAACATTACTGTTACGGTAGGGATCTTCCCCGCCGAGAGCGGCTCTTGGAAAGCTGCCGGATGAGTAATAGTCCCATGCGAGACCTCCGGACTGCCCCCCCAGAACCAGGATACTTTCATCATCTGTAAATCTCTCTTCAACATATGCAGCAGCGCCTCTCCAGTCAGATCTGTGATAGGGGAAGCTCCTGATATTGTAGTACGGAAGCAGCATGATGGCGGCTGCTGCAAGCATGACGGGACCTGCGAGCTTCCACCTCCCGGATGCGGCGGCAATTGCAAAACCGAGCGGTATCCATAGGATGGTCAGGTGTCTTACTGTAGGGTCTTCCTTCAGGAAGATCAGAAAGGGAACTGTAAAGAGGAAGAGCAGCCATATTCTGAATTTTCTGTCAAGCAGATTCCGCAGGAATAGATTAACAAGCAGAAAGAGGTTTCCCGCTCCAAAAGTGAGCCAGAAGAGGATCTGCTTAACATCATGAAACATTCCGCGGCCCGATTCGGACAGCAGTCCGCCGGGAATGAGCCTGACAAATACTGTGGGAATCCGTACCAGGAAACGGTACCGGTAAACGGCAGTCATATCCATAGCGGCCCTGCTGATTCGCTGGGCCCTGAACGAAGCCTGCCCGAGCATAAGAACGGCGAAGGGAGAGTAAAGAACAGCGAAGATAATTGAGACAAGGGCAAGCTGTCTCCAGGGAATCCGCTGCTTTCGTGGAACGGTGAAGTACAGGGCGAATCCAGCGGCAACGAACAGTCCGAACATATGCTGCAGAAGCATACCGATCAACGCGATCGGAACTATAAAATACAGCGCTTTTCTGCTGCCGCTCCATGCTCTGTCTGCGACATCGATGAATAAAAATCCCAGAAAAGATACAATCCCGTAAAGCCATGCTTCCTGCCCGAGGGAAACAGCAAATGGAGAAACAGCCCAGATGAGGCCGGCCCACACAGCTGATGACAGATTGATTCTTCTTGCTATAAGCAGCATCAGAGGGACAGCTGCAAGTGCTGAAGCAACGGCAGGCACTATCCTCATACCAGCTTCGCTCTGCCCGAACAGGATTGTTGAGAATTTCAGAAACAGGAAAGCAAGGGGGGGATGAGGGGAGCCGGCAATGGACATCCTGATAAGGTCGATGGGATTCGTTCCCATCAACCCTGCTGCGTAAGCTTCATCAACCCAGAGACTTTTAGCCCCGATCAGCAGCAGGCGGAGCAGCATCCCAACAGAAAAAACAAGAAGGCAGGCAACCCTGGGGTTATCGGTGATGTACTTTCTGTAATTCATCGCTCAGCTGGATAAAAACTGACTGAGTCGTTCTTCAATGTATCCTTCGAGACTCTCCCGCCAGTCGGGAAGGACAGGCGGGTTCTCAAGAAGCGGAAGCTTCATTGATCTGGCGCCTTCCATTCTTGGCCGTGGAGCCGGAAGATCCAGATCTCCTGAAAGACAGGGAGTAATACGATCAGGGTCGAAATGGGCAATCCCGAGTATATGGCGGGCCAGCTCATATCTGCTGACGAGGGGTCCGGCGTTGACAACGTGATACACTCCAAAGGGCTGATTCCCGACTATCTCACGGATTCCCCTTGCCAGATCAACGGTATAGGTTGGTGAACCCACACAATCCCGCACCACCCTCAACTCCTCCTGCCTTGCTTTTCTGAGAATATTCGCAACGAATTTGCGGTCAAGAGGACCTCCTCCGAAAAGCCACCCTGTCCTGAAAATCCAGTGCTGCGGGCAGAATTGTGCTATTTCACGCTCTCCCTGGAGTTTTGATTCTCCATAGATGTTGACGGGTCCCGTCATATCGAATTCAGTATAGGGTTCTGTTTTCTCGCCATCGAATACCGCTATTGACGAAATGTAGACTATTCCAGCCTCGATCCGGCTGCATTCCTGGGCAACGATAGTGGAGGATATCGTATTGTTCAGGTAGGCGTATTTTCTGTCTGTCTGGCACCTGTCCACATTCGTTGCAGCGGCGAGGTGCAGTACAAGGTCAGGTCTGCTTTTCTCGAGAACAGTCCTCACCTGTTCCCGATTTGCAGCATCGCACTGGCTGTGCGAAAAAAAATCAAGATCAGACGATTCCCGCCATACCGGGATAAGATCCGATCCCAGCATTCCACCTGCTCCGAGTACTGTTACTTTCATCTGTTCCCGGCTTTTCCCTTTGAGAATGCAAGGCTGAACGCATCCTTGATAGT
>QNDS01000047.1 GCA_003644925.1 Candidatus Fermentibacterota bacterium | reverse complement strand
TGGTAAGAAGATCCGGTGTAAAATGGAGCCCTGCAGTAGGCGCTGCTACCGCTCCGGTTTCCGATGCGTAGACGGTTTGATATCTCGAATCATCCAGCTTCTCCGGATCCCGTTTAATGT
Organism: Candidatus Fermentibacterota bacterium; assembly: GCA_003644925.1. Lineage (GTDB taxonomy): Bacteria > Fermentibacterota > Fermentibacteria > Fermentibacterales > JCC-6 > Aegiribacteria. The sequence continues at coordinate 15,571 of QNDS01000047.1, read as the reverse complement.
AGGGAGGCAGCGGAACCTGCGCTATTTCCAGCAGCTTCTGTTCAGTATCCCGTCCGGAGTTGAACCTGATGATTGTTCTCCCGTGCTCTAAACGCTTTTCCACAGTACAGTAGAGGCCGTTCCTGAACTCCAGCCGCATCCCCGGCTTCGCAGCCCTGCCCGGGCGGACAAGCGCTTTCCAGGTGTTTCCTTCCAGTTTTTTCAAGAGAAAGATTTCCGCCTTCCCACCTGTTCCAGCCTTTCTTCCATTCAGCCTGGCTTTGAAAACTCTTGTATTATTCAGAACCAGAAGGTCACCCGGGACAAGGAAAGAGGGGAGGCTGCTGAAAACTGTGTCCTCTATGCTGCCCCGACTGATATCAACCGCCAGAAGTTTGCTGCCTGCTCTGTCACTAAGGGGTTTCTGAGCGATCAGTTCCGGCGGTAGGCTGTACTGCATGCTTGTTCTGGAGAGTCTTCTTGAATTCATCAGGAAAGGGGGAGACGGACAGTGAACCATGTACCGAATCCGGACCTGCTTCGAACACTGACAGTGCCGCCCATCTGTTTTGCAAAGCTCTTGACTATCGTCAGCCCTATTCCAAGACCGGCCGCATATCTGCCCGAACTGCCGCTCGTATAGAATCTGTCAAAAACGTTTGGAAGGTCCTCGGAGGCGATTCCTTCTCCGGTATTGAAGACCTCAAGTACCCAGTGATTGCTGCCTTCCAATCTGACTTCCACTCTGGCGGACCCTCCTGGTTTGTTATGCTGTATTGCATTGTTAACAAGATTGCCGATGATCTGTTCAAGCCTGGATCTGTCAAAGAATGCAGTGAATGGTTCGGAAGGCAATTCAGCTGTTACTGTAACATCCTGGCTCCTGCCTTTCTCAGAAAGGGCGGGAAGCAGTGAGGAAACTACCTCGGTAGGTTTGGCCCAGGATGTTTCAAGGTTTCCCTCGCTCAATTCGATCTTCATAAAATTGAGCATTCTCTCTGCGTATTCAACCAGGTTGATAAGAGCGGTGTTCATCGAATCAAGTGAATTCTTCTGGTCTTCAGTCAGTTCACCGGTTTTTCCTGATACGAGAAGGTCCGTGTGACCTCTCAGAGTAGTAATGGGAGCTCTCATTCTATAGGAAAGACTCATCAGCAGATCCTCGAGCCCGGGGATGTTTCTGTCGGCTTTGTCATCCCTCCGAATGCTTTCGTCATCCCTTACTCCTCTACTGTCTCTGAACAGCCATAAGGAGAGAGTTGTTCCGATAGTCTGAAGAAATCTTCCCAGAGGGTAACCGAATGCATCTCTTCTTGCGCATCCTACGGTAAGTGTTCCCATGGTTTTCCCGTTAGATATAAGCGGGATTGAGAGTTCACTTCTTGACGATGGGAAAATGGGAGAGAATCTCTGGTCAGCTGCCGTGTCCGGAACATAGCATATCTCCGTATGAGTATATGCCCATGATGTTATCGAAGGGATCTCGATACGAAGAGTACCCGGATCGGTCGATGTGCCGAAGGAAATAAGCTGTTTGAGAACGGGTTCCCTTGAACTGACCGTATGAACAACCAGGTAATCAGCGCCTGTTATCGATCCAATTTCGCCAAGCAGAGTCTGAACATCCCGTTCACGGCCCTCAAGAGTGGTCATGAAGGCTGAGATCGAATTGAGAAGCTTAATCATACTCTGTAGATACTGGTTTGATTGTATGTATTCAGCCAGCACTGGAGCAAGGCTGAGTACCAGTCTGCCCAGTGAATCGGAAATACGGGAAGATATGCCTGTTATTCTCACGTAAGCTTGATCATGTTTCTGCTTTACAGGGATCGTAACATTGTGACCCAGCAGATCCTCAGTCCAGTAGGCAGATTTTCTGGTCTTGAGCTGTTTTTCATGGGCAGGCAGATCTACCTCACCGACCGTAACTATTCTGGATTTTGAGGCGTAGATAGCACCTCTTGCACCTGTGCCGACTCTCAGGAATTCCAGGATATCCCTTGCGGAGCTGCTATCCTGGTCCGGCTCATGAAGAATATCCATAAGTTCATTAATAGTCTGATTTATAATGGGTGCTGTGTCGGAACCCTCTATTTTATCTACAGGTACGAGAAAGACAAGCATAATCTCTCTCTCGGGCATGCGAAGACTTGTCATTTCGAACTGCTGTACGACATTATCAGAAATGTAAATACCTGCTCTGAACTGAAAGGGAGTAACCATAGTGTTGATCCGGTTTTCATGCATCTTCACTACTCTATCCCTGTCCTCCTCCGCAATCCATTCAATGAATTTCGTCTTGATGGGGTCCTTGATACCAACCTTCGAAACAAGATGGGCGGCATGACTGTTCATGGCTGAGATGATGCCTTTCTCATCAATCTTAACTGCAGGTATGGGAACCACTGAAAACATCGTGCGAGTGAACTTTGAATCGCTCTGTTCGAATGAGCTCATTGCCATTGAAGGGGAGGAGAATGAAGCTACGAGCAGCTCGTTCATGACTCCCGATTTTCTGATGGATATTACCTGTGACTTCCTGTTCTTCCGTCCTTTCTTTGTAAGAACAGAGAAGTTTCGAGTCTGCTGTCCGCAAAGGCATTTTGAGCTGGCCGATAAAAAGGCTGTCATTGAAACCTGATCCAGAATATCCTTCAGAGAGGTTAATTCATACCCGGCAAAAAGCATATTTGCGGATTCAGTCATGGCGAAAATTTTTCCCGACCCATCGGTAAGAATACTCGGTCTGCCACCCTGAATAACTTCCAGCCATTCCTCAAGCTCTAATTTGGATGGGTTTTTCAGTACTATGATTCTCTCATTGCCGGCACTGACCGTTGAAGAGAGCCATATCTGATCACCCAGCAGTATCGGAAGCGATCCATCCTCCTGGGCGGAAAGAGCGTTGATCACCGCATCCCGGTCTTCCGGTATCCTATCCAGAAGGTGCGTAAGGGACTGAGATATTCTGCTGATAACATTGTTGTTAAACAGCAGAGCGCTGGACTCATCGGTGATTGAGAAACAGAGTGATTCATTCTTGCCGGACAATATTCACCTCGTATGTTTTCATTACGCCACTTGCAGGACGATACACAAATCCTATATTAAAGACCATGTCAAAAGGGAGGTATGCTTGGAAAGACTGTGTCTGTGTAAATGGAATATGTCTTCAAAGAACTGGAAAAGTGCTATTTCGGAGTTGTTAAGGGAGTTCTCCTTTAAGACAACAACAGAGACCCTGCTTCAAACCGCCCTTGAAACCAGGGAACTGGCCGACCCGACCATCATACATGAAGATATCGCTATCCCTCACTGCCGAAGCATACTGGTCGATGATTTCAGGATCATTATCGGAAAATCAGATAGCGGAATTCCATGGCCCAAAGAGAAAGTAAGCGTTATCATACTTTTCATTTCTCCCGTTAAACCCTCAGGACCGTCTGAACACATGGAGCTGATCAAACATCTTGCGAAGGCCCTCCGTTCGGGGGGCGCTGAAAAGATACTGTCCGCCGGTTCTCCAGCTGAAGCAGCTTCAATACTGAAACTGAGTTATGAGGTGAACCCCGGAAATGATTAAGGAACTAGAAAAACTAATAAGCCTTCACGATCTTGACATAATGATATCCGACCTCATAGACAAAGACATCATCAAACAGGAGAAAAAACTTGGCCTGTCACCGGCCTCAGCTGTTGAAAAGCTGCGGAAGATGCGGGACGAACTCTCCTTAACTATCGATCGTAAGTATAGAGATCTGTACGACCAGCTTGCTGGGCATTACGGAAATGCTGTAGTCCCCGTTGTCAACCTTATGTGCAGCGGCTGTTTCACGCAGCTTCCGACCGCATTCTGTGCGTCTCCCGATAGGAACGATCAAGTCGAAACATGCCCTTCTTGCGGCAGGTTCATCTATTGGTGCGATTAAAGACGATAAATTCTGAACGGAGATCTGAATATGGACCTTTCCAGCAGTAGATTAGCACTTACATACGATGATATCCTGCTCCTTCCGGGGAGATCCGAGATACTGCCTTCAGATGCGAACCTTCAAACAAGGCTTACCGGTAAGATAAATCTTAATATCCCTGTTCTGAGTGCCGCGATGGATACAGTTACTGAAGCTGATATGGCAATCGCACTTGCCCAGGAGGGCGGAATGGGAGTAATTCACAAGAATCTTTCACCGGAAAATCAGGCACAGCATGTCAGACGTGTTAAACGGGCTGAAAGCGGCGTAATAGTAGATCCGGTTGCACTTGGAATAGATGATACTATCGCCGATGCTCTTGAGCTCTCTCAGCATGAGGGAGTTTCCGGTTTTCCTGTTCTGGAAGCAGGCAGGCTGGCAGGTATGTTGACTAACCGTGATTATCAGTTTGAGGGTGATACATCCACTCCTGTCAGGGAACTGATGACTCCCTGGGAGAAGCTGATAACAGCTCCCCCCGATACTGACCTTAAAAAATCACTTGTGCTGCTGAGGAAACACAGGCTCGAGAAGTTACCGCTCGTTGATGACGAGCGGCATCTTGTCGGTCTGATCACAGTCAAGGATATACACAACGCCATTAATTACCCGAATGCATGCAAGGATTCATCCGGCCGTCTTCGAGCCGGAGCAGCTGTTGGTGCAGGTGAAAAAGCTATTGCCCGATCCGGTCTTCTGGTAGAAGCAGGAGTTGACTGTCTGTTCATCGACACAGCACACGGTCACTCTGTTAAAGTCATTGAAACGGTATCAATTCTCAGGAATGAATTCCCTGATGTTGCTATCGTGGCGGGTAACGTTGTCACGCCTGACGCTACAGTCGATCTGATCAAAGCAGGCGCAGACGGAGTAAAAATCGGTGTGGGTCCCGGTTCGATCTGCACTACGCGGGTTATAGCAGGGGTAGGGTGCCCTCAGTTTACCGCTGTTTACGAATGCGCCCTGGCTGCCGCAGCATTCAATGTTCCGGTTATCGCTGCCGGAGGCATCCAATTATCCGGGGACATAGTTAAAGCGCTTGCTGCAGGAGCCTCTTCTGTAATGATTGGAAGCCTCTTGGCCGGTATATCGGAAAGTCCTGGTGAAACAACCATTTTCAAAGGCAGAAGGTATAAGATATACCGCGGAATGGGATCCATTGGTGCGATGAAGCGTGGCAGTGCCGACAGATATTTCCAGAGCGATAGAACCGAGAAGAAGTTCGTACCTGAAGGCATAGAGGGAATGGTTCCCTTTAAAGGACCCCTTATCGATTATCTGAACCAGCTTATCGGAGGACTCAGGCAGGGTATGGGTTATGTCGGAAGCAGTACTGTTGAAGAGCTTCCAAAGAAAGCACGGATCGTAAGGATAACATCAGCGGGCCTTCGTGAAAGCCATGCTCACGATGTTATGATTACTAAAGAAGCCCCTAACTACTCTACTGACGGACATGCTTTCTAACCTGCTTTCAACTGTCGCGGAGGGTGGCAAAATCCTTCTTGAGGAAGAGAACTATCTTCTTGCAAGGGTGCAGATCGATGGAAGGGCAATGCTTGCTGAGATCAGCAGCGGGTCCTCCGGCGGGTTTTCATCGGGCGATTGGCCGGAGATTGACGGTGTCCTGCTTCCGGATTCCCTGATGCATCCCGGAAATGACACTGAAACCCGGATACTTCTATTCTCAATTCCAGACAATGCGGAATTATGTATTGAAACTATCGTTCGGGACGGAGGGTTTTCCGAGGCGGATGCTCTTGAAACCGGGGTAAAAGTTCTTGATATCCTCAGAAGGATTCACGATGACGGATACAGAGTCGGCTATCTGGGACCCGAAAGCATTCTCAGAACTGACAGCCGAAAGCACCTCATCCTGGGGGGTGCAAGAGGTATACCGGACACTCCCTTCTCACCACCGGAAGCAGTTGGAAGGACCCCTGATGATCCGCGCAGCGATATTTATGCACTGGGTCTGCTCATTTTCAGGCTTATCGCCGGCAGTGACAATCGCGATATTCAGGTTGAAGCCTGGAACAGCCTTTCAAACAGTGTTTCTGAACTGCTTGAGAATATGGTATCTCTCGAGGCTGACAATAGATTTCCCAATCTGATTGCACTTGAAGCTGCGCTTAAGCAGGTAAAGCCTGAAAACGAGAAGCAGGAAGCGGAGAGAGTCAGAAAGAACTCAAAGCACTTCTGGACTAATAGAAAAAATCTATCATTTTCCATACTCGCGATAGTCGTGATTATTGTGATCACCGCATTACTTCTGAAACCCGGGCCAGATGCGCCGCCCGAATCACAGAATACTGTACCTGACACCACTGAGTCCGGTCATGAGAGTGACACAATAGGGACAGATCAAGGCTTACCACCGGTAGAAACCATTTCCCTTCAGAGTGATATATTTACCGAGCCTGTTGTATGGATAAGCAACAGTACCGGTCAACCGGGTAGAGCCAGTGAATTCCGTCAGGGCCCGGCTTCGGAGTATTCCACGGTTTACACATCTACAGGAAGCCTGCGGCGCAATTCGATACTGCTGGCCCGCCGGGATGATCCCTATCTTCCCCTCGAGAGCCAGGAAAGGATCTATCCAATTGCAGAACAGCTTGCTTCGGGCGACTCCACAATTCTGATCACTCCGGTCGACATGACGCTCCTTCTCGGTGCAGATATTCTCGATGACAGTATCCATCCCGGTATCGTCATGGCTGTTTCAGACCCGGCAGGTACATTGTATATCGATATAGCCAACCATGGTCTGGAAGGCGTATACGCTAATGTGGGGGCTGCTACATGGGTAAGGTCGGTTCTGCATGGCAGGAGCATCCTGCTCCGCGAAGAGGAATGGCAGATAACGGTTGTGGATTATCGTAACGGAGACATGCTGAACACGGAGTTGGGGATACCGGCTGTTCTTGATTCCACAGTATTCCTTTACCGCGATCAGCTGCCGCTGCTTTCTGCGGCAGAGGATCAGTTCAGAAAACTATTCCTTGAGAACACAACAGAAGAGCATCCCGCTGTAACCTTACCTGACCCGCCGGATATCTGGATTCTTCTCGCTGAATAGGAAAAGCACGTTTGTTGCTGATTTTTATTAGATTACTCTGATATTATGCTGAAAATCGCTTTTTGGGGAGGACTGATGAAGTACGACATCAATGGAAAAGTTGTTGATCCTATTCATGGCGCTGGAGTAATCACTGAAATATCGGATCAGATGGTTTCCGGTGAGATCTGTGAATGCGTTGTTATTGAGATAGTAGTAGGAAAGAAACGAGTGATGGTGCCTACAGAGAGCCTTTTAGAGGCTGAATTAAGACCGGTTGTCTCTTCGGAGGATCTTGATGAGGCACTTTCGGAACTTTTCAAGGAACCGGACGAACTGCCCAAGGACTGGCGGAGAAGAATAGAGAAATTGAAGGACAGGGTTCATTCCGGAGAGCCGAGGGAAGTGGCAAAAGCGATCAGAGATATCATTGCCCGATCCGTTCTGAACAAAATGAATCCATCCGAGAAGCGGGTACTCAACGAAGCTATCAATGTATTTGCCGGTGAGGTTGCTCTGGTCAGGAATATCCGCAGTGATTCCGCAAGGGAGCTTATCAAGCGATCTGCCCAGCAGGGTGTTCAGCAGAACATCGAGTCGAACAAGAGCGATCAGGAAAGTGATGGAGTCACCGGTGAGCCCGAAAGCACTGAAAGTGCGAAGGAAGCATCCAAACCCGGGAAAGGTTCCGGAGCTGCAAAATCCCGCAAGAAATCAAGCGTGAAGAAATAATGTCCTGTAAGTGATGCCCCTGTAAGATGTATTCCACCAGAGAACCGACTGAGCTTGAACGGGTTCTTCTGGTAAGAGCCTACATAGGCAATGAATCGGAAGAAGCGGGCACCACTGAGGAGATGATAGCACTGATTCAGTCTGCGGGTGGTTCCGTTGTTGCACGGGAATCCCAGAAGAGGAAAACGCCTGACCCCAGATTGTTCATTGGCAAAGGTAAAGTTGAGGAACTGAGGGAAATCGCCCTCAGGGAGAGCACCAGTACAATAGTATTTGATCATAACCTCTCTTCAGGTCAGGTATCGAGACTTGAAGAAGCAACAAACTGCAAGGTTATTGACCGTACGGAACTCATACTGGCCATATTCGCTGAACAGGCTCGAACCAGAGAAGCCAAGCTTCAGATAGAACTTGCGCAGCTTCAATATGCCCTTCCAAGGCTTTCAGGCATGTGGCATCATTTTTCAAGATTGGGTGCCGGTATCGGGACAAGAGGTCCCGGTGAGACTCAGCTTGAGATCGATCGCAGACGGGCAAGATCCAGGATAACATTCCTCGAGAACAGGATAGAGGAGGTTGAATCCCGCTGGAAGGTTGTTTCTGCAGGGCGCACAGGAATGTTCAACATTACTATCGTAGGGTATACGAATGCCGGTAAAAGTACACTTCTCAATACTCTGTGCAGTACAGAGCTCTATACAGCTGATAAGCCCTTTGCAACCCTCGATACCACATCCCGCCGACTGATACTTCCGGATAACTCCAAAGTGCTGATATCGGATACTGTGGGTTTTATAGAAAGGCTCCCCGAGACCCTTGTAGCGAGTTTTCATACAACACTCGATGTAGTTCGGAAGGCAGACCTTTTGCTAGTGACCGTGGACAGGTCAAGCCCTTCTCGAGGCAGGCATATCGATGCTGTGCGAAAAACACTTAAGCGGATAGGTGTAAATGAATCCGTGCCCAGACTGACTGTCTGGACTAAGTGTGATGCAGTTGATGATTTCAGATACCCCGGAAGCGGTGTTGCCGTATCAGCCTTATCGAAGTTCGGGCTGGATGTTCTCCTGAATCGAATCATCGGATATAGAGACAGATCACTTGACTGGTTTGAACTTATGCTGGAACATTATGATAGTACGATTCTGAACTGGCTTTACAGTAATTGTCTTGTGAGAGATGTTACGACTCGCGAGGACGGTTCCGTCAGGGTTCTTGCCGGAGCTTTAAGAGGTTATGATTCGGTTGAGGGAAGAATTGATGGTGTGGATACTGCAGAAAGTTTTGTTAGATTGACCAAGCCCCCAGAACAGCCTATGCGGGATAGCGAAATAGAATATGTATGAAGAAAGCAATCCGGATAAACTCAGAACGAACCTGAATGGCAGGCTTAAGGGCCTTCATGATCTTTTTGAGGCAGATCTTATATCGGACACTACACTCGCAAGCCAGCTTCTTGAACTTATTGCCTCGCGGGATGCAAAAACATTCTGGGATATCACCATGAAGAAAGATATAACTGCAAGACGTATGCTGACGATGCTTGATGATCCGCAGCGATGGAAAGAGGATTCCTCATCATCTGAAGACGATCGACAGCGTATACTCAAACAGAGGCTGACTGGAGTATTCTTTTCAACTGAGGATTCCGACAAGTACGTTTTAGAAATGCTGCTTGATATTGCCAACCTTCCGCACTTCGAATCCATAGTTTATTCACGGAACAGTAAGCCAACCCTGAAGAAATCAGGAGCCAAACTCAGTATACTGGACTGAATACTGAACACAAACAGGATTTCAACCTGTGCGTGACCTGTATAAGAAGTCCGGTAAGGAGATACAGTTGAAGAAAATCCTTTTCAATATTATCGGCTTGCTCCTCACAGGTGCAGCGCTGTATTACCTTGGCAATTCTTTTGTAAGCGGCACCGCCGAGGCAGGGGGTTTATCGAATCTCCTTCTCTTCGATCCTCTTCTATTTACCGTTTCATTCATACTCATGGTGCTGCACCTTCTTGCAGCCGCCTGGTCATGGATGCTGGTCTGTTCTGTAGCGGGCGCTAAGATATCGTTCGGTCAGGCATTCAATGTTCATTTCCTTGCCCAGGTTGGTAAGTACATTCCCGGCAAAGTATGGGGAGCTGTGGGGAAGATCAGTCTTTCAAAGAAACTGGGCATGTCCTCAGCGGTAACCGGGCATGCTCTGATACTTGAAACCCTCTTCATTGTAGCCGGGTGTCTTCTTATGTCGCTTCCGGTGATTCCCCTGGCTGCGAAGCAGATCGGTCTTGGAACCACGATCAGTGTGATAATTGTTGTAGTATCTGTTGCCGTTGTGCTTTTTGCAGCTCATCCAGGCGCTTTCCGGAAGCTGCTGAAGATCGCAGGTTCAATTACCGGCAGGAATTTCGATATGGACGACCCCGGTTTTGCCAATATCCTGAAACTTCTGCCTGTTTATCTACTGGTGTTTCTTCTGCAGGGCGTTGCCTTCGTCTTTCTGGCAAGAAGCTTCGGAATGCATCTGCCATTCTACCCCGGAGCCTTTCTTCTTCCCACGGCCGTAGGGATAGGCTTCCTGGCGGTCTTCTCTCCGGGCGGCCTTGGCATCCGTGAGATATCACTTGTCTGGCTCATAGGGATAATCATGATTGCAGCCGAGCCGGGGCAGGCATCTCTGATCTCTATTGCCGCACGGTTATGGATAACACTTGGCGAAGCCCTGGCTTTTCTTGTCGCTGCGATATGGTGGGGGGCAGGCAGAAAGGAAAACGCTTAACCTCCTGTCAGGTATCCTATTTCCGGGCTATTACATTTGTGTTCTCATAGATCCTGAACAGAACTATTGCGATCTCCATCGATGCACGGATCATTGTCAGGTAAAGTATCAGTACTATCGGTCCGAGAACAATAGCGCCAATACCTTGTGTCAACCCCATCTGGAAAGCGTAGATCACTCCTCCTAAATAACCGATACAGACGAGTACGACAAAAATCGCATAGAGTACTTTGACTATCTTAGGGAAGACGAAGTTCTCAAACGAAAAATCGAACAATGATCCAAAAAAACCTTTCTTCTCCATTTCATTTTCCTTTCTGTTCTAGGGAATGTATGTTCCGGATTCGCCAAGCTCTTCCAGTACAAGCAGTGCAGAATCAGCATAGTAACCATTCGGTGAGAGCATAAGATATCGGCTGATGGCATCTCCAGCCCTCAGGTAATCTCTCCATCCAAGATACAGCTTTGCCAGTTCCCAGGAAGCGGGAGCGTAACCTGTTTCAACAGCTGGAAGGAGTATCTCCCTTGCCTCGGCTCCTCTTGATGTCCTACGGTAGACAGACGCAAGCAGGACAAGTGATTCCATATCTATGGAGTCCTCGTTCGCAGCACCCCTGGAGAACCACATCTCCGCTGTCTCCATCTCTCCGAGCTCAAGCCACGCTTTCCCGCTCTGCAGCCAGATTGAAGGAGTGGCCGGGGAGCGGACGAAGGCGCTGTCTGACAGGAATGCCGCGCTATCGGGTTTCCCAGTATTAAGATAGAGCTTCGAGAGTTCGAAGTACCCGCGATAATCGTCCGGGCATATCTCAATGTACTGTTCAAAGTAATCTGCGGCATTTTCCCATGATTGCCGCATCGCATTGATCATCCCGAGGCCAAGGACTGCAGTATGATATTCTTCACTCAGCTCAAGGGCCTTATGAAATTCCTCTTCGGCCTGCTCTAAAAGTCCCTGCTGCATATATGCCATGCCTGTATCAAGATGGAGCTTTGCGGAAAGATCATCGATATCAAGTGTAAGAGGGATCAGACAGAGAATTAAGAAGATATGCATAGGAAGCCTACCCTTTCATTGTAATTTACCTTATCATATTTCATTAAGATATGCTCGTCATATATTGTTTCACCAGGAGGCTGTCCGACAATGGGTATTGAGCAGAAGAGCCTCATAGCTGAGATAGAATGATTACAGATTTGAGGAGAATACTGGAAGTATTTGACGATAATATGTGGTCATTGTAGCCAGATATGTGGTTTCTTATGCCGATGCTGCATTATCGGACAACCTCCTAGAATTGATAAGGACACCAGATGAATAAATATGATCTCGTGATAATCGGCGGAGGACCTGCGGGGTACATCCCGGCTATAAGGGCTGCCCAGCTCGGCAAAAGGGTCGCGGTCGCGGAGGAGGAGTTGCTGGGAGGAACCTGCCTGAACAGAGGATGCATCCCGACTAAAACCCTTGTTGCCAGTACAAATCTGCTCAGGCAATCAAGAAATGCGCGGAAATACGGCCTTGAAGGGAGCCTCTCCTTTTCCTGGGACGCGCTTTCGGGAAGAAAAGATAAGGTTGTGAAGCGTCTGAGGAAGGGGGTGGAAGCGCACTTCAAACATCTTGGTATCGATATTTTCAGTGCTCATGCGGTGTTGAAGAGTCCACGTGAGGTCTTAGCCGGTGATGTCCTGCTTGAAACCGATTACGTACTGCTCTCCCCCGGGTCTCTTCCCCTGATGCCCGGACCGTTTTCAGCAGATGGGGTGCAGACAAGCCGCGACGTTCTTTCCTGGGAGAATCTACCGGAGAGCCTGATCATCGTAGGGGGAGGGGTGATAGGGTGTGAGTTCGCATCCATCTTTGCAACCCTGGGCGTCAGCATTACCATCGTTGAGATGCTGCCTTCGATACTTCCGGGGATAGATGATGATATCAGACAGGTTGTTCATAGATCACTGAAGCGGTCAGGTGTAAAGATATTAACCGGAAATGGTGCGAAGAGTCTGAAGGTATCCCAGAAGAGTGCCGAAGTTACATTGGACGACACAATGCAGCTGTCCGCCGAGAAAATACTTGTTTCCATCGGTCGGAAGGCCAGAACCGAAGGCCTTGGGCTGGAATCGGCTGGAGTGGAATTCTCCTCTGCCGGAATAGAGACGGATGAGAATCAGATGACAAATCTTGGGGGGGTTTACGCAGCGGGAGATGTTACTGGGAAATGGCAGCTTGCCCACGCCGGCAGCGCGCAGGCTCTTGCGGCTGTGGATCAGATGTTCGGCAGCGGTAACAGAAAGATCAATCCGGATACGATGCCCGGATGTATCTTCACTTCCCCTGAAATTGCCACGGCAGGTCCGGGTCAGGAAGAGTGGGAAAAGAGAGGTGTGCCCGTTCGAACGGGTATCTCAAAGTACATCGCGAACGGCAAGGCAGTGGGAATTGCCGAAACTGAAGGCTTCGTGAAGATAATTGCCCGGGAGAGCGATGGTATCGTAATAGGAGTGCAGATGGTCGGCGCTGACGCAAGCAGTCTTATCGGCGAGGCTGTCATGGCTTTAAATCTGGGTGTGCGGGCATCTGATATCGGGGAGATGATTCATCCGCATCCAACCCTCTCGGAGCTGTATATGGAAGCAGGGGAATCCTTCGGACCCGGAGCCATTCATGGCTGAGCCGCAGGAGGAACTGATTGCCGCTATTACCGGTCTTCTGCAGATCGTCAGAAAACTTCGGAGTCCTTCAGGCTGCAGCTGGGACAGGGAACAGACCGTTGCCTCACTGAGCCCCTATATGCTCGAAGAAGCCTACGAAGTTGCCGATGCAATTGAGAAGAATGATATGGACCTTCTGCGGACTGAACTGGGCGACCTTCTGCTTCACGTCATCATGTCAGCTGATATATGCGAAGAGAGGGGTGAATTCTCCTTAAGGGATGTTGTCGAAGGAATATCTGAGAAACTGATCAGGCGGCATCCTCACGTGTTTGAGCGGCAGAATGGTCTTTCCGCGAAGGACGTTGAAAAGCAGTGGGAAGCCATCAAGGCGCTGGAGAAGAAGGATGAGGGATTCTTCAGTTCCATTCCATCGGTCATGCCTGCCCTCCAGACAGCATGGAGGATCCAGCAGAGAGCTTCGGAAGTAGGATTTGACTGGCCCGATGCCGGTGGCGCCCTCCGCAAGATATTTGAAGAAATCCATGAATTCGAGACGGCATTACAGAGTGACGATATGAAAGCTCAGAATGCTGAACTCGGTGATGTTTTCTTCAGCATGGTGAATTACTGCAGGCTGCTTGGTTTCGAGCCGGAAGCGGTGTTAAGGAGCAACAATCGCAAATTCATCGACAGGTTCACCAGAATGGAACGAATACTCAGGGAAGCAGGTTATTCCCTTGCAGAATCTGATATTGAGATGATGGAGAATGCCTGGCAGAGAGCCAAGCTTGAATAGGAGTGTGTCTGACCTATTTACTTCTTTTGTGTTCGTACATTCTACGATCCGCCTCGGCTAACGTTTCACGGATGGAAATCGCGGAGTCAGAATTCCAGTGGGAATGACCGATCGAAAGGGTTACAGGTGACCCGATGAGATGAATGGTCTTCTCGGCAAGTTTCACACCTTTGATAATCCTTTCTCTGACTAAGGATGCCGTCTGTCCCGTTTCTATCAGTATCAGGAGAAATTCATCTCCACCGTAGCGGATGAGATAATCGCTCTCCCTGATGGATTCAGCTAGGTACGATGCTACTTCCCTGAGCACCTTATCTCCTGTGAGATGACCGTAGAGATCGTTGATCTCCTTGAAATTGTCAATATCGATCATAAGAAAACCAATACTGCTGTTGTATCTTTCAGCTCTGAGTTTTTCACGATTCAAGGCTGTCTGGAAGAAGTTTCGATTGAATACTCCTGTAAGCGGGTCATGAACTGCGAGGTTTCTGAGTTTGCGTTCGAGGCTTATTCTGTCTACCGTTCCGGTCAGATGTCCGACCAGCATTTCAAGCATGTTTGTATCTTCATCTGTGAAAGAGTCCGGTTCGCTTGAGATACACTGGAATACAGCACTGGATCCGATGGGTATTGAAATCCCGGATCTGTAGGTTTCGCTTTCGGGGCTCAATGATGGTAAATCGTCATGGCTTCTGAATTGAAATGTACGCCCTTCTGCAAATGTCATTCCGACAAGACCGAAATCCAGTTTTGTATCGCTTCCGATACTGTCGCTCAGTTCAGGTGAGGCGGCTGCAATAGTGAGTGTTCCATCTTTCTCGGTGAATATCCTGCACAGCGTATCAGGCAGAAGAACCCCGGCTGACTCGATAGCGAGCTGGAAAGCATCCTTTTTCATGGTGCAGCCCGCGAGTTTTGATGCTGTATCATGAAGAATTCTAAGCCTTCGTCTGGCGAATCGCAGCTGCCAGTCCAGCTGTTTTCTCTCGATGGAGTGACGGATCGCTCTCCAGATATTATCAGACAGCAACCTTCCCTTCACCAGGAAATCCTGAGCACCAGCCTTCAGAGCGTCGAGTTCGATTTTTTCGTCATCGATTTCAGTCAGGACTACGAGGGGTACTTTGATGGCGCGCCTGCAGATCTGAAACGCAGTTTCACTGCCGGAGCTGTCCGGCAGGTTCAGATCCGCTACGATAACGTCAAAGTTATTCTCCTCGATCCTGACCAGTGCAGAAGCAAGGTCATCCACCCTTTCGATGTGGAACGATTCAGAGGATATTTCCTGCAGAACAGTGCGGAAATCCCTTGCGTCCTCAAGGTTGTTCTCGACAAGAAGAATCCTGATAGAAGATTCGATGGTTAACCTTTCGTTTAAGTTCTTCAATCCGGCAACGACTTCTGAAAGACCTTAATAATAGAGAACAGAGAGTTGTTTGCGTCAAGATGATGTTTAGCGCACAGCGAAACAGAAGTGGGGTTCAGCGTTGAAAAGTACAGATTTTGTGTGCTGATATTGATGATGGGTTGATTCATCTTGACTTCGACGCGCTCAGATACAATCTTGGTGTCTGTTGTAGCCATGTCCAATACAGTCGATTGGA
>QNDS01000046.1 GCA_003644925.1 Candidatus Fermentibacterota bacterium | reverse complement strand
TCCGGGCGTGAAGGATGCATATTCATCCCCGGGCATATAGATCAGGATACCGGTTGAATCTCCTTTGATGGAAATGACCGGCCTGCCGTCAGGGCCGAAAAAATCCCCTCTCAGTAAACCTTCTTCAGCATGACCCCAGAGTACAAAAGGACCTCTGGCAACCAGATTGCTTCCCTGAAGCCTGGCTGATCCCCTGAGCTGAAAACTGCCAAGTTTTTCCCAGCCGAAGGCTATCCTGCTTGCATAAAGCTCGCTCTGTCTGAGCAGGGATTCCTGAGTTACAGTACCGCAGGAAAGAAGAATACACATTGAGAATACGCAAAGAAGAGTCTTAACCCGCATTATTCAGTTGCTGGATGCGTACTTTTCTTCAAGAGCTGTAATCCGCTTTTCAAAGCCTAACTCTTTTTCGTACTTAGCCTTGCGGGAAAGCAGCTGCTTGTTGTCCGGCACCTTCTCAAGAAGTTTACCAAGCATCAGCAATGCTTTCTGCCTGTTACCCTCTTTGGCCTCAGCGTCTATTTTATCAACCAGTTCGCTCAGTTTCGCCACTTGTCCTACCTCCTGCTATGACTTCTGCAAAGGGTTATAAAATCCCTCACATCTTCCTGCTTTATATGAAATCCATCTTCCACTCCCCCAAGCTCAGGGGCCTCATTACTCATGCCATGATAATCGGTTCCGCCTGTAAGAACAAGCTGGAATTCCAGTGCGAATGACAAGAGCATTGCAATCGTTGATGCAGAATGTGATGGATAGTATACTTCGATTCCCGCCAACCCATACCCCTTCATTCTTCCGAAGAGACTCCTCAGCTTTTCGCGATTCATTTCAATATATCCCGGATGAGCCATGACAGGCAATCCGCCTGATTCCAGAATTACCTCAATAGCTCTCAAAATGGATAGTCTGTCCCTTTCAACGTACGCAGGCTTTCCTTTCGCGAGGAAGCTGCTGAAGGCTTCATTCATACTACCTACATACCCGGCATTCAGCAACGCCTGTGCGATATGCGGCCTTCCGACGACATCACCTCCGGCGATAAGCTTCACTGTTTCCATCTCGATATACATTCCTCTATCTGCCAGTTTCTCAAGTATTCCGGGGTTCCTTCGAGAACGACCTCCCTGAACATAAGTAATAGCTTTCCCGAGGGAGTGCGATTCACTTAGCAGATGAGGGATATCAGCACCTGGAAAATAGCCCAGCAGGTGCGCGGTAAGGCCCTTCTCCTCAAGATCAACACTCAACTCGATTCCAGGTATGAATTCCAGACCAAGTTTCAATGCGGCATCAGCACCTTCGCGTATTCCATCCAGCGTATCGTGATCCGTAATAGAAATAACCGAAAGGGATTTCTTGTCTGCCATTGCAACCAGTTCAACTGGTGACCTGGTACCATCGGACGCAGTGCTGTGAATATGAAGATCTACTCTATCCATAATGTTATTTCCTCCGGAAGCCTGAATATTGTTCCCCCCGAAACACCATGCAACACTATCTGTTTACTTCCGGACGGAGATTCGGTAAATATATCCATGCTGCATCTGGAATTAGATCGCAGCCGGGATCGATGAAATTGAATCGGAATTCGGTTCATTAACGCCTAGTCCGAACGGAGATACAGTCAGTTATGAAGAATCAGACAGAACGTAAGGTAATGTACATTCGAGATCCTGTACATGGAAGTATCCGCCTTTCAAAACTCCAGGAAGAACTGATTCAGACTGTGGAGGTTCAGCGGCTCAGTTTTATACACCAGCTGGGTACAACATTCCAGAGCTATCCAGGCGCCCACGGAATGCGTCTTTCCCATGCACTCGGCGTTTCTTACCTTGCGGACACTATATGCATCCACATACTTGAAGAAATGCGGGGGATGCAGGATTCGGAGAAAACTGAAATACGGAAGCTGCTGCAGGCAGCCGGCATGCTTCATGACATTGGACATACACCCTGGTCACATACTCTTGAACCGCTCTACATAGAGATGAACGGTGCTGATCATATGGACCTTGTATCAGACATGGTCATGGGCAAAACAACCTTAAATATCGAAGGAGCCGGAAGAATCCCGGAAATACTGAGGTCATATGGTGTGGATCCCTCGGATGTAGCCGGCCTGATAAGCAGCAGTTACAGCGGACCTCGATACCTTCAGCAGATGATTTTCGGTGAGGTTGATGCAGATATGCTTGATTACCTTCAGAGGGATTTCTATTTCACTGGAGTCGCCTTCGGTCATATTGAACTGGACAGGATAATATCAACAATGAAGGTTGTGGATAATGAGATAGTCTTTCTCATTAAAGGCCACGAAGCTATCCGTGATTTCCTCTTCGCAAGGATGCAGATGTATTCAAGTGTCTACCTGCATAAAACAACAAGAATTGTCGACATGATGCTTCTGGCGGCAGCCAGGAGAAGCATTGTAGATCTGAAGGAGATCGAAGATTTCCATATCATGACCGATGACGAAATACTGAGTTTTCTTACCAAGAGATCGAATGACCCGTGGGTGAGGGATATGGCCTGGAGAGTGAAATACAGGCAGAAGCTCTTTTCACAGGTTTTCCAGATAGATGCTTCCACGCTGGATGACAGCGATATTTCATTTCTTAATGCAGTCAGCAGATCGGGTGATACTCCTGCCGAGCGGGTCAGCGATCTCGCACTGAAGCTGTCCGGACTAATCGGTGTTGCACCTGGATACATACTCGTGGATATGCCTCTGGAAGTCGTTAAGGTATCTGAGGAGAGATTCTCAAAACTCGGTATTAAGTACCTTGACCGGTCTGGAAGTATTCTGCCGCTTGAAAAAGTGGATCCGCCCTTTGCACAATACCTGTCCCGGGCACGTCCAAACAGTAACTACCTTACCGTATGCTGCAGTCCGGAAATCAAGGATAAGGTAAGAAAAGCCTGCGAGGAACTGTTCCAGATGGCTGCAACGCCGCTGTTCCCAAAGAGAACGGACTAGATTTTCCCCAGCGACCTTTGCCACTGAACCTTTATAACGCCCTTAACATCGGATAGAGCGTTAAGAAGCTGCAGCTTGCTCTCCAGTTTTCTTATCCTCAGATGGTATAGAAGACTGATCGAGTTTCCGTCTCTCACAATTTCAATATCGATATCATGTATACCCATATTGTATTCTTCAAAAATGCTGGAGCAGTTTTCCACGAGCAGTTCCGGTTCCATATTCTCTCCCAGGATTCTTACATCGCGATACTTCAGATCCGCAAGGCGGTCTTCGAGAAACGGCAGCAGGATCAGCACAAGCAGAGCAATACCTGTTGATGACAGCGCCAGAAGATACTCGCCCAGTCCGATGGTAACACCCAGGGCAGCGACGAACCATATACACGCAGCCGTAGTAAGTCCCCTTACGAAATCGCTTGTCCTGATGATAGCTCCAGCTCCCAGGAATCCAATCCCGGTAACCACTCCGGCAACTATCCTGCTGACCTCTGCACCGGGGTTGGGGCTGCTCCCGCTTATTGCCAGACCACAGATGGTTATCATTGCTGCTCCGATGGATACGAGCATGTGAGTCCGTAATCCTGCGGGTCTTCCATGGTACTCTCTCTCCAGACCTATAAGGGATCCCAGGAAAGCCGCAAGAAGCAGTTTCAGTATCCAGTTTTCGAAGATCATCGTTTTCTCCCTGTGATTCTATTCATCGCGTTTGGGGCGTGTCCCGGGTGACACAAGCATTTCGATAATGTTAAGCAGATCATCCGTGGAATAGGGTTTGCTTAGAATACTTACTTTCGATCCAGAGTTTTCGGGCATGGAACTAACGTCAGAAGAAAAGCCTGTCGTGAAGATTATATTGAGATCGGGAAACTCTGCTATTATTTCTGAGACAGCCTCTCCCATGGTTTCATCGATAACAGAGTGATCCAACAGCAGATAATCCACTTTTGAATCAGCTGAATCAGCTATCATCTTCTTAACTGCCTCCAGATCAGAGGCTGTAAAAACATCTATGCCATACATCGTAAGAACTTCAGAAACACTCTCCCTGACAGCCCTGGAAGCATCACATATCGCCAGTTTCATACTGCTGAGGTTATTTCTGTGGGGTGATTCCGAACGGGATACATCAAACAGGTAATCTTCACTGGTACGAAAGAGGATATTCAG
Source organism: Candidatus Fermentibacterota bacterium (assembly GCA_003644925.1). Taxonomy (GTDB): domain Bacteria; phylum Fermentibacterota; class Fermentibacteria; order Fermentibacterales; family JCC-6; genus Aegiribacteria. The sequence continues at coordinate 12,365 of QNDS01000046.1, read as the reverse complement.
GGTAGTACCTGTGGGTCCTTCTGTGAACACAGGATGACAGTCAAGCTTTGAAAGGACCGCAGCAACCGATGAAATATGAGAACCGTAATCTCTCTGAATACCTGATAGATCAGTCTCGGGATCAAGTAGAGCTTCTTTCAGAACTACAGGTATTCTGGTTCCATCAGTAAAGCTCATGGATACTGATCTGGAAACGGTTCTATCACAGTTCGCCGAGAAAACCGAATCGGATACCGGTGAAGGTACATCCCTTGCACCAAGTTTTATCCTTACAGATCCGCTTGTAGTTTCAAGGGAATAGAAAACCATGTTCTTGACTATCTGGGTAAAGTCTTCTCTCGAGCATTCCACCTCCGGTAGAAAACCGGGGACATCCAGCTCTATTAATACTCTCTCCGGTAGAACATCATTCAGAGCTGTGGATATTGAATCAAGTTCAGAAAAGACCTCAATAGTATTAACGCGGCCCTGGTCCTGTATTTCAAGAATTTTCTCCTTCCCTTGAAGAAGATCATATATACCGTTGAGGTGATCAAGGAAGGTCTGATTTTCCTGAAACCTGGTCCTCCCCTCTTCCACGTATGATCTGATACGCTGCAGATCACTGCCTGACAGGCTTTCTGCGGATATTTCATGCAGCTGCAGATCACTCTGGGTTTTCATTTCTCCAGGATATTCATCTTCCTGAACTCCGATGTCCTTAACCGATATGGCGTATCCCGTTTCACCGAGCATCTCAATCCTGAAAACAGCTTTACTCGAACTGCCTGAACTGCCGATAATGCCGATAGTTGCTTCAAACGGTTCTTCATGCTCCGGGTACTCAATCAGATCCTGATCCTCCCGCGAAAAACAGGGCAGTTCGTTGAATTTGATACCCCTGACATCGTTCTTCGAGATGTCGATCAGTCTTTCAGCGGAATTATTCATATAAAGAACTCCGCCTTTGTTATCAAGCCGGAACAAGGCAGGAAATTCATACCCCTCAAGGAATGACGACGGGTACTCGTCAATATTCATAATTCCCGAATTACCGGTACTTATCGCATCGTCACCGCTATGATAGTAACCGTTCTTTTCTATTTGTCTTCGAAGGTCGGCCAGTTTCAGAAATAAACCTGGCAGAATCAGCAGTACTAACACTGCAGCAGAGATCATATAGAAATTGTATTTTTTGTCGGCATTGTCATTTCCCCGAACATTCTCAAATATCATCCTTGAAATGGAAGTATTCCCGGATGAATCAATGACAGGATAGAAAACGAGAAGACTGTTTTCCTTACCCCTTTCCAGATACTGTAATACCGGGGATCCAGTGGTCAGTGAGATTCGGACAAGAGAATCTTCCTCGAAGTTAATGGCTTCGAACGTTTCATCCTGTATCGAGTATACGATAGTGCATTCGCTCAGGTTGTAAGAACCGAGGAATTCAGGTTTCAGATCGAGATAGACAAATCCCTCAGACTGACGGCGGTCGAACATCTCAAAGGCAATGCTATCATCCATTGAAATACCTGTTATGCTCTTTGCGGTCCGGATGACCTGTTCCTGTTCCATCAGCACTACGCCCGAGCAAAGATCGTCAACAAAGTAGATGTATGCTGCAATCACAGCGAATATTGCGACAGCACTGAAGATGAAGGGGAACAGAGCCCTCAGCATGATCTTCGGTGATATACCCGGGAAGAGGATCATTGTTCTCCCTTCAGAGATTAGTAAGTAATTAGTTTCAGCATATGAAATGAATATGTCAAGGGTCAGAAGCAAAATCCAGCCGGAAACAGGGAATTACCATATTTTCTACCGGATTAGGGAAGGAATTGCAGTTATTTCGTATTCCCGCTGTATGGATTTAGTCTGTTTTGTTCAGTTTCTAATCAGTAAGTAACTTGACATGTTTAAAATCATTTAGTAAATTAATTCAGGTAATTAATATATTAAACTTGTTTATTGTATTATATATATGATAATGAAGATTTGAAAGGATGGAATAATAATGCCGGACTATGTTGAACAGACCAGAAAAATTCTCAGAAGCGCCGGACGCAGCCCCAAAACTGCTAACAGCTATTTGTCTCACATCCGACGACTGGAAAACACCTTCGGAAGCAGAACGGTTGAACTGGATGAGGATACACTGAGAAAATACCTCGAGGATCTTGTTGATGAAGGAAAATCACTCTCCTACATTAACCAGGCCCAGAGCGCCATCAGATTCATGTACAAGCATGTACTGAAAAAGGAGAATCCTTTCCCCGGTCCCGGTCTCATTTCAAAGAAGATGCCAATGCATGGTATCTTCAGCAGAGATGAGATCAGCCAGATATTCGCCAACGTACACGAGTTGAAATACAGATTGGCTCTCATGCTTATTTATTCTTCAGGATTGAGAGTGGGTGAAGTTACACATCTGCAAAGGAGTGCTGTCGACTTTGACGATATGGTAATCCATGTAAACGATCAGAATGGTGAGTTTATAAGGGATACTATACTGGCGAAATCGATTTCTGAAATTCTCAGGTACTACATCGAAACCAGAACTGATGATTCTCCATGGATGTTCCCCGGCAGGGGCAAAACCAACTGTATTTCCCCCAGAACAATCCAGAGAGCTTTCGCCGAAGCGATGCTTGCAGTCGGTATTGAAAAACGTGCAACTCTGGGATGGCTAAGGCACAGCTTTGCAGTTCATATGCTTGAGGACGGAATTGACAGAAAACTCGTACGTACCCTTCTTGGAATCTCTACTCCATCCATGATATCTCCCTATATGAAGCTTGCGGAGGGGAGAAGTCCTCTTAGGGTCAACAGCCCTGCGGATAGATTCCTTCTGAAGAAGTAACAGAATCTTCTGGCGGCGGGGTGACCCCGCCGCCACAATTCTGATAATCGTCAGGTGTATTAAGATTGATAAACGATTCCAGGAGAGGATCGAACAACTTTACCTCGGATTCCTGAACTTCCCTTAATCTCACCGTCTGAAAGAAACCTGTCACTTTTCTCCCGCCGGAATCAAGGTACTGCTCAATTCTATCTGAAGTACTGCAGCTGTAAATCGCGCAGAGGGGCTCATAATAGCCCCTTATGACAGGAATCACTATGTCGTTCGAATCATCTTTCCTGGAAGTGATAAGGTGTATCAGGCCGGGTTTAACGAAAGGCATATCACACCCTATCACGAACACATTTGAAGCTGCGGATACCATGATACCCGAAAGTATCCCGACCAGCGGGGTTTGCTCGGACCTTATGTCATCCACGATCCTGGCACTGTCGCTCTTAAGATCAAGATCACGGCCGGCAACGATAATTTCACTGAACAGATTCCCCAGGCGGTTTATGATCTGATCGATCATAATCCCGCCCGGGGCCGGCAATAGGTGCTTTGGACAACCCATGCGGCTTGATGCTCCACCGGCAAGAATAAGCAGAGAAATGTCACTGGAAATCATAGACCCGGCTTATCCGCTGACATAGTAGATCCCATAATTCTCCAAAACCAGATCAGTCTCAAGAACGATCAGTACCTGTAGTGTTCAGGTTTGTAGGGACCGTCCAGCTCAACACCTATGTAGCCTGCCTGCTGGGGAGTCAGTTTTGTCAGTTTAACTCCAAGCTTCTCAAGGTGCAGCCTCGCCACTTCCTCATCAAGGAGTTTCGGAAGCATGTAAACACCGACTCGGGGTCTCTCATCAGCAAGGGCTATCTGGGCCAGACACTGGTTTGTGAATGAGCTGGACATCACGAAGCTTGGGTGCCCTGTTGCGCACCCAAGGTTAACGAGTCTTCCCTCTGCAAGAAGATAGATGGAATTACCATCGGGAAAACGGAATCTGTGCACCTGGGGCTTGATCTCCTCTTTTTCAACACCGGTAAATGCCTCCAGACCGGCAACATCGATCTCGTTATCGAAATGACCGATATTACAAACTATAGCCTGGTCCTTCATCCTGCTCATATGCTCTGCGGTTAATACGTTGTAGTTACCGGTTGCGGTTACGAAAATCGCAGCTTCTGGCAGGGCATCCTCAACAGTGGTGACTTCAAATCCCTCCATAGCCGCCTGCAGTGCGCAGATAGGATCGATCTCGGTTATCAGGACCCTTGCTCCGAAACCCTTCATGCTCTGGGCACAGCCTTTGCCAACATCTCCATACCCGCAGATGAGGATGGTCTTTCCAGCGACCATAACATCCGTTGCCCTTTTGATCCCGTCCGCAAGGGACTCCCTGCATCCGTAGAGATTATCGAATTTACTCTTTGTAACCGAGTCGTTAACATTGTATGCGGCAAACAGCAGTTCCCCTGCCTTCAACATGTTGTATAACCTGTGAACACCGGTTGTAGTCTCCTCCGAAACACCAAGGATCTCAGAAACTATGGAAGTCCAGTATTCCGGATTCTCGCAGATCCCTTCATAGAGGTTGTTCGCAAGAGCTACTTCGTCCTCCGGACCCTGCGGAACCTCCGGCAGCTTGCCGATTTCTGCGAAATCCTGCTCAAGCTGGTATCCCCTGTGAACGAAAAGGGTTGCATCCCCGCCGTCATCGACTATGAGGTTGGGACCTTTCCCCCCGGGGAAACTCAGAGCTTTCCTAGTGCACCACCAGTATTCTTCAATGCTTTCACCCTTCCAGGCAAAAACAGGAATACCTGTCACAGCGATGGCTGCTGCGGCATGATCCTGAGTGGAAAAGATATTGCAACTTGCCCACCTTACATCCGCCCCGAGTTCGACAAGAGTCTCGATCAATACCGCAGTCTGAACGGTCATGTGAAGAGAACCCGTGACTCTCAATCCGTCCAGAGGTCTGCTCTTTCCGTACTTATCTCTCACAGCCATCAGCCCGGGCATTTCCATTTCAGCTATTTCAATCTCCCGACGGCCGAAACCTGCCAGGGATAAATCAGCAACCTTGTAATCATCCATAAAAATTCCTTTCGTCCAGTACACCTGAAAGAATAAATACTCTTCCATCATCACTAACATTCACTTCTATTCCACTGAATCCGGCAAAGGACATCCAGACTCTTACTTCATCACGGTCAAAACCCGGCCAAAGATCCCCCTGCATCCTTTTCAGGTCGGAATCCTCATGCGGTGTAAGTTCTATAACACTGCATCTTCCGTTATCCCTGCATACCCTTGAAGCCTCTTTGAAAAACATGGAAGGTTCGCTCAGATGATGAAGCAGCATGTGAGCAATGACCCCGTCAACTGAAGAATCGTCAAGGGGCAGCTGCTCGGCGCTTCCAAGACGAAGGTCAACGGAACCACCGTTTCCGGCTGAAGAAACTACTCTCTCCGCCTCTGAGAGCATCTCCGGTGACTGGTCAACACCTATAACGGACATTCCCCTCCGTGCAAGCCTCAGAACAAGTTCACCACGTCCGCACCCGGCATCAAGAATTGTGTTACCTGAAGAATACAGATCAATAACATCCTCAATGTAAGTCTCCGGGTCAGGCATCAGGTACGAGACCTTCTCAAGCTCCGAGGCTTTACTGTCGAAGAACTCTCTGGCTTCAGATTTTCTTTTATCGTAGCATGATCTGAGTTGAGACATATCGATCTTATAATTCTCGATCTCCTTCATACCGGAGGAAACACTATCAAGAATATTCACAATGACAGTATCGCTTCTGTTCAGACTGTAGTAAGCCCAGCTGCCCCTGCCCTGCCGGATTACAATTCCTGCATCGAGCAGCTTACGAAGACTGTGGCTTACATTGGACTGGCTCAGCCCGAGAACACTGGTTATTTCACTTACGTTAAGCGGTCCCCGAAGCAGTATGCGGACCATTCTCAACCTGCTGATATTAGCCAGAGCGCCAAATAGATTTTCCATGTATATGATTATATGTTAATATCATCATATCGTCAACAGCTACTACAGGGCAACTACGCTATATGATTATCCTGTATCAGATTCATAGGTATTATGCTCTCAGCGTATTCCCTCCGATCGTAAACTATAATATGGATCTGCTTCTGTTATATTTCCTGATTGCGACAAGCATTGACATCATATTACCTGAATGAATAATGTCAGATGAGGAATTGCTGACACTATATTAAGGCTCTTCATGATCATTTGTTCTGAAAGGAGGACAGGTCATGACAGATAATGCAGTTAGTATAGTTACAGGATGGATACGCTGGATACTCTTTCTACAGGATCCTCCTTACATCCAGTTATCTATATTAGCAGTTCCCGGAATTCTATTCTTATACTGCTGGTGGCAATCGAACAATTGGAAAACAGATGAACATTCAGATTAGGGAAGATAACAGTTCAACTCTTACCGAGTACGCGGAAACTCCCATGACCTTCACTGTTAATCGTATGTTAACAGTAAAGGAAACGGGATTTGGGGGCATGATCCTGGAAGAGCATAGAGTCGATCCACCTTACACCAAGGATTATGATGCCTGTTCTGGAGGAGGACCATTAACATGGGCAAACCGGTGGGACCTTTCCAACTGGGTCTTCCTTTCTGCCTTTTCAGGTGATAAACGTTTGGGCGGGGCTGCTGTTGCATGGAATACACCTGGTGTGTTCATGCTGGAGGGTTGCCGGGAATTAGCGGTACTCTGGGACATTCGCATTCACCCCGAATACCGTGGAGAGGGTGTTGGAAGTAACCTTTTTAAGACTGCGGAAACCTGGGCCATTGGGAAAGGGTGTAAATACCTGAAGATTGAAACTCAAAACGTTAATGTACCTGCCTGCCTGTTTTACCAGAAACAAGGCTGTGTTCTAGGAGCCATCAATACATTTGCCTATCCCGATCTGCCAGGTGAGATATGCTTGATGTGGTACAAGGATTTGACTGGCAATCAGATCTAAAGGGTACCATTGGTGCCGCTGACTTGAAAACGTTGTTTATATAGGAGATTGGAATCGAGATGAACAGGAACAATCTTGAACGAGAATGGCATGAGCTATCGATGCCCTGGATTAAGGAAGCCAGAGAAGGCAGAAACCCCACTCGCACAGGTTTGCTCGATAAGCCCATGCTTGAGGCATGCGGAAACGTAGAAGGTCTGAAAATACTGGACTGTGGATGCGGAGAAGGTCGTTTCTGCAGAATACTTGCCGATAAAGGCGCGGAGTACGTGCTTGGTCTTGACCTGTGCGAGGCAATGATTGAGGCAGCAGCAGAGCTGCAATCCGGAAACGATGTATATCGAGTTGCAAATGTTCAGGATCTCAGCTTCATTGAAGATGAGGCTTTCGATCTTGCTGTATCCTATCTCAACCAGTGTGACCTGCCGGACTTCGAGGCTAACAACAGGGAAGTATTTCGAATCCTTAGAGCCGGCGGACGGCTCATAGTCGCCAATCTGCACCCGATGCTGTCCGCTGTAGGCAAGTGGTACAGAACAGATAAAGGTGAGAAACAGCACGTTATACTGGACAGGTACTTCGACGAAGGTGAACGGCACTGGAAGATTATGGGAGTCGAGTTAACCAATTTTCATCGGTCTTTATCGACATACACATCCGGTTTTCTCAATGCGGGTTTCAGCATTGAAGCAATAACCGAGCCAACTCTGTCCGGTGAACAACTGGCATTATATCCGGAGCTCCGTGATGAATTGCGGGTGCCGAACTTCATTATCTACACATTGACAAAAACCTGAGATGACAGCGGCAAAGGTAATGGATCATCTTATTCCTGCTGATGATGGGGTTTTCTACACACGAAACGACCCAAATGATATCAGGTTCGGGGATATCGTTCTCCGTGATATCGATCAGTATTCAACAGCACAGGTTGTCATACTGGGATGTCCTCAGGATGAGGGTATCTCACGGAATCGCGGTCGTCCCGGCGCCCGTTTTGCGCCGACCGAGATTCGAAGAGATCTATATCGCTATCCTGTAACTCAATCCCACAAGCATCTTGTTCTTATGGATCTCGGAGACCTGAAAATCAGTGATACGCTTGAGAAAACACACGAATTGCTCAGACAGACAGTACGCAGATTGATCGCAGACGGAAAGAAAGTCATTGTTCTTGGTGGTGGAAATGACATTTCTTATCCTGATTGTCTTGCTTTGTCAGAGGAAACCAGCCAACCGCTGGTTTTCAATGTTGATCGTCATCTGGATGTTCGGGCAGATACACCCAGAAACAGCGGTACACCTTACCGACAATTGCTGGAAGAGGGGATAATACAGCCATGCATGTTCCACGAGTTCGGTATCAATTCCTTCGCTAATTCTCCCAGGTACCTGGAGTACGTCCTGAATACTGGCGCTAATATCCATTATCTTGGAGACCTGAGAGCAGCTGGTGTTGGAATGTCTCTCCGGTCAATCATAGATACCGCTGATCCAGATGGGATCTTCTTCGGCTTTGATCTTGATGCTGTCAGATCTATTGAAGCACCCGGGGTCAGTGATCCCGGTCCAATGGGATTCAGCGCTCGCGAAGTATGTGAAATTGCAGATGTTGCTGCTTCGGATCCCAGAACCCGGATCATTGAAATCACCGAAGTATGTCCGGAATTCGATAGAGACCGGCTCACAAGCAAACTTGCGGCTAACATTATTGTTCGAGCCCTTGCAAAAGAAACAGGGGAGAAAATTGTCTGAGAAGGATAAGCAGGTATTGTCCAAACTCGATGAAATCGAAGCGGAAATGAAAAGAATCAAGTTCTGGTCGGACAACCCGCCTTCTTTCACAGTTAACAACTATCTGGATGCCCCGACTTTCGAGCTATGGCTTCAATGTATTTTCATACCAAACGCTCGCTGTGCTGCCGGGAAAAGTAAGTACCCTGAAAGAAGCCAGGTCGGGCTTATGGCAATGAAGGAGTATAATTACCACAGCTTCATTGAACAGGCGCAGCCATTATTGAGTTTACTGAGCCAGTTCGATAAAATAATCGAAGACAATTGAACACAGTTAACATCTGAGTTAACTCTTTACAGCTTCCCGAACCTGTTGATTTGAGGTGGTTATGTGAATGACGATATATTCAGTTTTAGATCTATAGGAACTATCTATTCTCCGCACAAAGAGATCTCCAGTATCCCTATACAGCCAGTCTTCTGCAATGATATTGAGGGCAGTATCGTATTGGAGAGCGAATATACAGACGGTCTGAGAGGTCTTGAAGGATTCTCTCATATTTACCTTTTCTATTATTTCCATGAATCGGGAAAGGTTTGCCTGCAGCTGAAACCTTACCTTTCGGATCAGGAACAGGGTATTTTCGCTTCCCGTGCTCCACACCGTCCTAACAAACTGGGGATGAGTCTGGTCAGATTGGTAAATATCGAAAATAATGTCCTTCATGTTAAGGATATTGATATACTGGACGGCACACCTCTATTTGATATTAAACCATATATCCAGAGGTTTGATTCGAGAGAAAACGTAAGATCGGGGTGGCAGGATACAATTCCCGATGACATTGCCATTTCCAGGGGAGCTCGAGAATACAAAGCAGAAGAAATGTGATGAAATGAGCCCTGAATAAAGTGATTTGAACAGTTTTGGGCGATAGTTGAAAAAATACCGTATATTGTTAAGGTGATATTGGAGAGCAATTCATTCAGATTGTCAGAGATATTGGCATTGAGTTCATTTTGCACAAAACTTCATAAAGGAATTTCCAATGTTGAACGAACACCGGGTTGTTATTACAGGTTTGGGCGCTGTAACACCAATTGGTATAGGCGTAGAGAACTTTGTTGAAGGACTTAAGACCGGACGAAATGGAATATCAAGGGTCACCAGCTTTGATGTAACAGATTTTCGTTCAAAACTCGCCGGGACAGTGAAAGATTTTCAGGCTGAAGACTGGATTGACAGAAAATCAGCAAGGCGCATGGACCGGTTCACTCAGTTTGGACTGGCCGCATCAGCAATGGCTATTGAAGATGCAGGGTTGGAATCCATATCATTTGATAAAAATAGAGCGGGTGTCATCATCGGTTCGGGGATCGGTGGTTCACAGGCGATAGAAGAAGGACACACCATGCTGCTTCAGGAAGGCCCCAGAAGGTTGAGTCCATTCTTTGTCTCCAGGCTCCTTGTCAATATGGCGGCATGCATGGTTTCAATAAAACACGGTTTGAAAGGCCCCCTCTCTGCTCCCTCTGTTGCCTGCTCTACCGGATCAAACGCTATTGGAGACGCTTTCAGAATCCTGCAGAGAGGCGATGCCGACATAATGATTGCAGGCAGTTCAGAAGCATGCGTAACCCCACTGCCCTGGGGATGCTTCTGCGCCACACGATCCATGACTCCAAACGATAATGAAGACACCGCCTGCAGACCATTCGATAAAAACCGGGATGGTTTCGTCATGGGTGAAGGAGCCGGAATCGTTGTTCTGGAAAATCTAAAGCACGCTCTGGAACGAGGCGCAGGCATTTATGCTGAGATCGTCGGATACGGAAACACTGCTGATGCTTATCATATTACAGCACCGGAGCCCCAAAGCGATGGCATGACCCGCGTTATGCAAGCGGCACTGAAAGATGCTGATATGGATACTGAAGCAATTGGTTATATTAATGCCCACGGAACATCGACAATTCTAAATGATAAATGCGAGAGTGCAGCGATTGAAAAAGTGTTTGGAGAACATTCGAAAACCTTGAAAGTCAGTTCGATTAAATCAATGATTGGTCATCTTCTGGCGGGTGCGGGATCCGTTGAGTTCGTATCGACTGTAATGAGTGTATTTACCGGTATGATACCACCTACTATTCATTATTCGGAACCTGATTCTGATTGTACTCTTGATTATGTTACCAATGGCGCCCAATCGATAGATGTGAATGCAGCAATGAGTAATTCGTTTGGTTTCGGTGGAGGCAATGCTTGCCTGTTAATAAAGAAATATGGAGACATAGATGAAAATTCCTAAACTTCAGATAGGAAGTATAACCGCCAAAATACCAATTATTCAAGGCGGAATGGGTGTCAGGGTTTCTCTTGCTTCACTGGCTTCAGCAGTAGCAAATCAGGGCGGGATTGGCACGATATCCAGCATTGGTTTAGGTGATATCGAAGGTTCGGCCGAGGTGTGTGAAAGAACATCCCTCGAGGCTTTGGTAGATGAGGTTCGCAAAGCCCTGAGCATGACCGATGGTCACATCGCTGTGAACTTCATGGGAGTACTCACTAACGTAGACAACCTTATCAAAGCAACGGTAGCCGCCGGACTCAAGATGATAGTATTCGGCGCCGGATTACCAACAAGACTTCCAGCTTTAGTCCCGGATCCCGCTGTAAGCCTCGTTCCAATAATAAGCTCTGCAAGAGTTGCGGAATTAATCCTTCGAACCTGGGATAGACGCTTTGAAAGGATCACCGACGGGATGATCCTTGAAGGACCGCTTGCCGGCGGACATCTGGGTTTTTCACCGGAACAGCTTGAACACCCGGAGGATTACTCCCTCGAAATACTCCTGCCTGAAGTCCTTGAAGTTATTAAACCTTACGAAGATAAATACGGCAGGAAAATTCCTATTATTGCTGCGGGCGGTATTTACACCGGGAAAGATATTGCTAGAATGCTATCCATTGGAGCTTCTGGCGTTCAGATGGGAACCCGTTTTGTCTGCACCGAAGAGTGCGATGTTTCTGCGGAATTCAAGCAAGCCTACCTGGATGCTACAGAAGAGGATATCGTCATTATCAAAAGTCCTGTCGGTCTGCCCGGGCGGGCAATAAACAATCAATTCTTGAAAGACCTTGAAGTTAAAGGTAAACTGAAAATATCCTGTCCTTACAGGTGTCTCACCGCCTGCAAAGTCGAGACTGCAAGATATTGCATCGCGCTGGCTCTTCTGAATTCATATTTCGGTGATGTAGATGGCGGGCTTATCTTCTGCGGGCAGAATGCCTATCGAGTTGATAAAGTAGTAACCGTTGAAGAACTTATCGGAGAACTCCTCTCCGAACTCGAAGAAGCGTAAGAACAAAAGAGTACGTTGTTCAGGTGGGCATGAAAAGGGGTAATTCTTACACTTCATCTGGTAAGGATGGTATGTTATGAAACCTAAAATGGCCATAGTTCTAATTCTCTTTATTCTACTGACTGTCGTCGTTATTCAGAACTCAAATGCAGCGGATGTACACCTGCTGTTCTGGAAAATCAGCATGTCCATGATTATTCTCATCTTCTTCGCTGCCCTTATCGGTTTTGTAATCGGGTACCTTACACATCATTTCATCATGGAACGAAAAAGGAATAAGTGATGTTCTGCCGGAAGAAGAATGCAAAGTGCATTTCAATCGGCAGCAGAATCAGATACTTTATAAACAATCTTCTTATAAGGAATCCCGCCTGGCAGATACTTGCTCTCTTCGCGATATCAGGATTGATAATCGTG
>QNDS01000045.1 GCA_003644925.1 Candidatus Fermentibacterota bacterium | reverse complement strand
GGGAGCTCTATATCTGGAGAATCCTTGCTTCCGATGAGCGGTGCCTTGCCCTTGAGATGTTCGAGACCGATGTGCAGGGGCTGCTTGATTCGTACCTTTCGGGTGATCTCAGCCTGGATGAACTTCTCGAATCCGCAAGACCCTGGAGCAACTATGTTGAGGCCTACCATCCCATGGTGGAGTATGCCGCGCAGAACGGCTACAATGTTATTGCAGCAAACGTCCCCCGTCATTTTGCTTCTGCTGTTGCAAGAAGAGGTTGGGAAGGTCTTCGGGAGACGGAAGGTTCCGAGTTCTTCGAGAGCATCATCGTGGACTCCACGAGCGTTTTCTACAGACAGCAATTCCTCGCTACAATGGAAGCCCTGAGCGGTCAGATGCAATCCATGCCCATGGATCCAGTCAACATGTATAGAGCCCAGCTCCTCAAGGACGCTGTAATGGCATCATCGATAGAAGGAATAAGCTGCGTATTCGTCTGCGGGAGTTTTCACAGCGATTTCCACTCGGGAATACCTGACCAGCTGGAATCAGGTGTTTTGTACCTCACAGTCAGTGTCGTGGGTGAGGATGAATCCTGGGAGGCAGACCAGGCGGATTTCGTCATTGTCCGCGAGATGTAAGTATCTACTGTAATTAGATTCAGGTGCGGATAAGTTCACCGGTCATGCCGGGTTGAATTTGTCCGCCTCTGACCACCGAGCAAAATATCCCTTCGGAGGGCATGACGCACCTGCCGATGCTCCTGAAGATCGCGCAGCCATCTCCATGACACTCCTTGCCGATCTTTTCTACAAGCAACAGGACTTCTCCTATCTGTATTCTGTCACCCAGCTTTGGAGTGTCCGGCCCGCTTATCCTGAAGGTTATGTTCTCGCCCATCGCGCCTTCAGGAATTCTTTCGATGCCGGATGAAACCGTTAGCTCATCGACCAGTGCCCGGTCCAGGAGGCTCACTTCCCTTCCAGGGGTACCTCGATGCGCGTCTTTGATCACTCCCTCTCTGTCCAGTTCTATTGCAGATACAGGTTGCTTTGCCGTTCCCTTTTCCAGAGAAATGTTCACTGTCTCTACAATCATTTTATAATGTCTTTCAGGTGCCACGGAACTTCCTTTCGAGCCACCAGCTGTAAGCCACCGGTACTATCAGCATTGTCATGAACTCTATCAGCATACCTCCGAATACGGGGAGAGCCATCGGTCTGGAGAGTTCCGATCCTCTTCCGGATACCAGTATCACCGGAATCAGAGCTATAAGTGTTGTTACCGTTGTCATTACCGCAGGACGAATACGCCTCTTCCCTGCGATCAGCACAAGCTCTCTCAATTCGCTTTTTGAGGATGGTTTCTCTTTCTTTACAAGCTGGTTGATGTATGTGGTCATCAGAACACCGTCATCCACACAGATACCGAGCAGAGCTATAAACCCAACCACGACAGCGACCGTAAGGTAGATTGGGCCGAACGAAGGGGAAGCCATTATTCCAGCCTGGTACAGATGATTCTGAAGGAATGGCCATATCTGTATGAAGAGGAATCCGCCCGCAATTGCAAGAGGAACTGCTCCGAGAAAAATTATCACCGGAACCGCTACCGTTCTGAACTGCATATACATGATGCCGAAGATAGCTGCAAGGCAGATCGGGATGAGCAGGCTGAACCTCTTTTTCGCCTCCATCTGATTCAGGTAGCTTCCAACCCATCTGAAATAGTAGCCATCCGGAAGGCTGATGGTCCGTTCCTCTGGAGATAGTGAAGCCTCGAGGCTGATTATGTCTCTGAGGATCTCATCCGCTTCCTCTACAAGCCCTCCCTCATCCCTGCCGTCCGCACTGAGCATGACGTAACCGACCAGCTCACCATTAACCGACCTTATCATTGCAGGGCCGGTAACGGTTTCTATACTGGCAACCAGGGAAACAGGGATCATCGAACCGGACATGGTCCGCACGAAAATTCTACCAAGGTCGGATATCTCGTTCCTGAAATCTCTGGCATACCTGAGGCGAACATCGGTTCTTTCTCTGCCTGAAAGCACAGTTGTTGATTTTATGCCGCCTACTGCAGCAGCTATTGTCCGCTGAACCAGTTCAATAGAGACGCCGTATCTTGCAGCTGCTTCTCTGTCCACGCTGAACTCAATGTAGGGTCTCCGGCCGGTTCTGAGGGCTGAAACGTCGGCTGCACCCGGTATCCCCACTAGAATTTTCTCGATCTCAAGAGCTATTCGTTCAATTTCCAGATAGTCGGAACCATGTATTTCGCATCCGATATTGGTCCTTATTCCGGACTGGAGCATAACTATCCTGGTTTCAATCGGCTGCAGCCACGAGGGCGCTATACCCGGCATCGATGTTGCTGCCCGCAATTCATTGAGGATATCAGCGGATGTAACACCCTCTCTCCACTGATCCTCAGGAACAAGTGTTATCACAGTTTCGATCATTCCTACAGGAGCAGGGTCAAGCGGCGAATCAGCTCTGCCGGCCTTGCCGACAACTCTGTCAACTTCTGGAACGGTAACCATCATTCTGTTCTGCGCAATCATGGTCTCGACTGCTTTTCCGAGACTGGCCTGGTTGAGAAGCGAAGGCATGAAGAGGAAACTTCCTTCGTCCAGAGGCGGCATGAACTCGCTGCCGATACCAGGGAAGGCGCCTTTTATCAGGGCTGTCAGCCTGAATTCGTCCGTGTTGAATCCGATCGAATCAAGGGGGGAAAGGAAAACTTTGGCTCCTGTAACTGATACCAGTCCCAGAAAAATGATGAGTACGGGCATGACCAGGAAAGTTCTTCGGTGGGTGAGACACCATCTCAGTACCGGTTCGTATATCGATGTTATAAAACGAGTAATCCTCTCCTGTTTTCCTGTATGCAGCCGTTCTCCCGCCAGGTGCCAGAAGAGAAATGCTGATCCTCCGAAGACCAGTGTAGAGAGAAGCCACCTCTGGAGAGGAAGCCACGAAGGTGGACCGAGCGACCATGCTGTCCATGCCGCGAGAGCGCTTGCTCCGAGTACCGCCAGAAGTGTTCTGAGCCGTTTGCGTTCTCCCGGTTCCTTTGCGATAAAAATCAGGGAAAGAACGGGAACAATGGTAATCGCCACGATGCCTGCGGCAGTCAGAACAAGTGTTTTGGTCCAGGCAAGAGGGATGAAGAGCCTGCCGCTTTGCCCTGAGAGAAAGAAAACCGGCACGAAACTTATTACGGTGGTCCCCAGCGATGTCAGTATCGCGGGAGCTACCTCCGCAACCGCGTCACGTATGCTGACAAGAGTATTTTTGAAACTATCACGCGCAAGAGAGAGGTGGATATTCTCCGTGACAACTATTCCCATATCCACCAATGTACCTATGGCTATCGCTATCCCTGCAAAACTCATAATATTGGCAGAGATACCAAGAACCTTCATAGCCGCGAAACAGAGCAGAACAGCGTAAGGCAGCGTTGCTGTAACAATAAGAGAACTTCTCAGATGAACCAGGAAGATCAGGATAACGATCAGTGTGATCAGCATTTCCATTGCGATAACGCCTGAGAGGGTTTCGACTGTCTCAAGCACGAGTTCTCTTCGATCATAATAGGGAGTGACGGTTACACCTTCTGGAAGAGCCGGGGCGATCTCAGCCAGCCTTGCCTCCACCGCATCGATGACGCGTACAGGGTTGGCATCCTTTCTCATGACGACAATACCCCCTGCGATCTCACCGTTGTGATCGGCAAGCGCTCCCCTCCGGAACCCAGGGCCGGTGGATATTACGGAGATGTCGCCAAGCAATACAGGAACTCCATCTCTGCTGGCGACGAGAACCTGCTCAAGGTCCTCTATCCCCTTCAGGAATCCTGTGCCTCTTACGATATACTCCATTCCTGATGCCTCGACTGTTCTGGCGCCTACATCGATGTTCGAGCTGGATATCGCCTCGTTCACCTGCTGAATATCCAATCCGTAATTGAAGAGCAGATTCGGGTCGACATCAACCTGATACTCCATTACAAAGCCGCCGATGCTTGAGACTTCGGAAACTCCGGGGATACTCTGAAGCGCGTACCTGATGGTGTAATCCTGCAAAGTCCGAAGCGTTCCGAGATCCTGCGGACCTTCAACCGTATACCAGTATATCTGTCCGAGGGGTGTGGCATCCGGGCCCAGTTCAGGCAGAGCATCATGCGGGAGGAGATCTCCAAGACCGCCCAGACGCTCGAGAACACGGGTTCTTGCCCAGTAAAAATCGATATTGTCTTCGAAAACTATATAGATCCGGCTGAATCCGAAACCGGACATGCCTCTTACCTGTTTTACACCGGGAATACCCTGCAATTCGACTGAGAGCGGGTAGGTTATCTGATCCTGAACATCATCGGGGCTTCTCCCCGCCCATTGCGTTGAAACGATAACCTGATTCTCTGATATGTCCGGGAAAGCGTCCACCGGAGTTGTTTTCAGTGCCCAGATACCAGTGCCGCCCGCCAATGCGGCGATCATGATAACAGCGGGAGGATTCTTCAGGCAGAATTCGACTATTTTTCTTATCATTGCATTCCACTACTCTGCGGTTTCTGCATTGAATAGAGACGGGAGCCCGAGCAGCTCAGCCTGTGAATCGATCAGAAAAGCTCCTTTCAGAGCGACAACGTCTCCCTCAGAAAGACCGGCATAGATGGGATGGAAGACTTCCCCTGTACTGCCTGCAGCAAGGGGGCCTGCTGTGACTTGCACAGGTTCGAACCGTGCCTCTTCGATACGGAGAGATCCGTTGTCGCCGGTTGAATAAATGGTTGGTCCTGTCATCACATAGACAACTGATCGCGAGCCAAGCGAGAGAACGCTTTCTCTGGGAACAGAGAGAACAGCGCCGGGCTGCTCTCTGTTGATGAATGCTGCGGCTGCGGACTGCCCCGGAAGGAATTCGCCCGAGGAGTTCTCGAGAGTGATCCTGGCTTCAAAGGCACCACCCGGCTGGTCCAGAAAGGGGTCAACTGCATCGATCACAGCAGAAAAAACTTTGTCGGGTACTGCATCGATCCTGAACTCCACTTCCTGACCTTCATAGACCAGGCCGGACTGATCCTCTGTCAGGTAGACCGTAAGCCAGACGGTTGAAATGTCCGCCAGCTCAAGAAGTATCTGCCCGGTGGATACATATTCTCCCTCCCGAGCATGAATTGCGGTAACAGTTCCTGAAACAGGTGAGATAACAGTTGAAAGTGTGCTTACGGCGCCTCTCTCGATTATCCTGTTGATCTCGTATTCGGATGCTCCTAAAAGCCGAAGTTTTTCAGCTGCAAGGATCGTCCCGTAATCTTCGAGCGTGCTTCCTGCTTGAGAAAGCACCAGAAGCTCCTGTTTGGCAGCGTATAGTTCCGGAGAGTAAATACCTGCGATTACGTCCCCGCTTGCAAGATGCTCTCCCTGGTAATCCACGTACAGGTTTTCTATCCTGCCTCCGGTCCAGGCCGTGATGGAGTAGAGTCCTGTTCCATCGAATTCGATAAGTCCCGGAGCCGTGAAGCTGGTCGTAAGATTCCTGACCGCGGCTTCTCCAACAGTCAGATCGATCATAGCCTGATCGTGTCTTGAAAGAACGATTTCATCTCCGGTACTGATGAATGCTTCAAGTTCCATGCCACAGACGGGACAGGTGCCGGGATGGTCGAGTACAACGCATAACATCGGGCACGCCCAGCTTTCGGGCAGGTCTGCACTTCCATTGTGATCATGCGCCTCTTCAGGGCTCCTGAACAGCCATCCCCGCGGCAGCACGAATCCGAAGAGCAACCCGATGATCACTCCTGTGATCAGGATCCATAACGTCCTCCTGCTGCCGGTGTTCGCAATCATATCCTACTCGCCTCGCTATTACTCAGCGGTTAGTGGCAGGAGCCGCAGCCGGAAGATTGGGGCTGTTCGCAGCTGCAGGATTCGGGGTAACAGCTGGCACATTCGATGCCAAGCAATTCAGCAACTGCAGCCTCCTCTGCCAGAACGGGCAGATACTTCTCCGGTTCAGCAAGGAACATAGCATCGCATCCACCGCAGCAGAAATGTACGCGGAATCCCTCCCAGTCGACATACTGCCCTTCCATCACTTCCCCGCCCATAACAGGGCAGAGCGTATTGTTCAGGTCTATCACGCCACTCTCATCTACCTCTTCCGGACTCTCTGCGGTAATAACAGCCCCCGCAGCCTGTGAGGTATCAGTTTCTTCTGCCTGGCATGTTTCGTTTCCTGCAACACCACGGATAAAAACCGCCGCGATAATCCCGATAAGGATAGCGGTTCCGAACCTTGTTACTTTCTTTTTCATAGAAATTCACCTCTCTTTGTTGTGTCTCCAGTCAATTCTTTCAGTTTTGCTGTTGACACAACGATCTGTGAGTAGGCACCCACCATTTCAAGATGAGCAGCTCTGAGTTCACTTATCACTTCGATCACATCCATCAAACTCCGTGTACCTGTCATCCATTCTCTTTCCGTAAGTGAAAGGATTACCTCAAGGTTAGGCACGATATCCGTCTCGTACGAAGAATGGAGATTCATCAGTCCTTCAATTGCTGCCATCAGGTTCGCCCTGCGGGAGGTAAGGACGGCAAGTTGCTGCGAGTGAATCAGGAAGGCTGCCTCTGCAGAGGATCGTGCTGCTCTGTACCTGTAGCTGTTTCCGCTGTAGCCAAGCGGCAGACTCAGTCCTGCAAAGATCATCAGGCCATCGCCTCCCTCTTCAACCGCCCCCATCTCAATTGAGGGATTGCCAATCATCGACCAGGTTGCTCCGATCTCAAATGAAGGGTACCTGCGCTCTGCGCTGAGCTCTTCTGTGAATCTGGCTCTCTCCACCTCAATGAGGCTTTTCCGCACAAGCGGGAAATCACTTACATCGATTCCGGAATAGCCGTGCTGCCTGAAATTCTCAATACCGGGAAGCGCACCGGACCAGCGGAAACCATCATCAAGCGACCGGCCAAGAAGGCTGTTCATCGCAGTATTGAGCGCTTCCAGATTCAGTTCCATCCGGTATTGATCCGCTTCCAGCAGTGCTATCCTGTTTTCCAGCCGCAGCAGATCTGAAAGGCTTACTGCTCCTGTTTCGTATTTAGCAGATGCTGCTTCAAGAAGAACCTGGAGCCTTGCCGATTCTCCTTCGGAAAATTCCATCCTGCTTCGTACCAGGTACATCTCTGACCAGAGTTCAGTAATTGAGGATCGAAGCTCAAGAGCAGCCAGATCCCGATTCTGAGTAGCCAGATCCACACCTGTCGAGGCGAGAGATCTCTCCTTTGACAGAAAACCGGGCCATGGAATTCTCTGCATGAATGTGATTGAGAAAAGCGCAGGTCCGTTCCTCGTCTCAAGCGGAAGAGGTGACCATCCAAACCGTGCAGATGGATCAGGCAGGCGGCCGGAAGCCTCCCGGACCATATCTGAACTGACGATGAGGTTATCCATCGAATGCATTTTATCTGAATTGGCAAGCGCGTATTCCCACAACACGCCCGGGCTGGCTTCAAGACTGTCTGCGCCTGCTGCGACAGCAGCCCAAATAAGCAGAATCGTCATGACAGTTGCTCGCACGGTTCCTCCCTGAATACTCTACCTTTCCATCATTTCAGAATGAGACCGATAATTATATACCAATTTACTAGGAAATAGTTCCTTGGATCTGCGCACATTCTTATCATGTATCCATTTACAGATTTACTTAAAGGTTCATTTTGTCCAGAATGTCGCCTTTGATACCGATCTTCAGGAAGGTAATGGGAATCTGCTTACCTGACTGGATCAGCGCTTTGTGAATCAGTTGGACAAGACCGCCGCAGCAGGGGACTTCCATGTATACAACAGTTATTGACCTGATCTCGTTTACTTTGAAAATCTCCGTGAACTTATCTGCATAGTATCCGGGATCATCAAGCTTGGGACACCCGACAAGGGCAACTCTCCCCTTGATGAAACGGCTGTGGAAATCGGGAAATGCAAAGGGAACGCAGTCAGCTGCGATAAGAAGATCCGAATCGTTCAGGAACGGCGCGTTGGGAGGAACAAGTGTGATTTGAACAGGCCAGGTCGACAGGCTGGAGGACACACTTTCAGAGGGAGCTGTCTCCATTTGTTCGGCGGGATGTGAAAGCTCTCTTACCGCTGACCCCGGGCACGCGCATACTACGGGTTTCGCAGGCTCGGTGGATGAGTCCCGCTCTTCCAGGTGTTCCTGTACGGCAGCTTCATCGTACTCGTCAGCGAATCTCTCCTCAATGGTTATAGCGTCCTGAGGACATGGACCAATGCAGTCTCCCAGACCGTCACAGTATGATTCCTTAACAAGTTTTGCTTTGCCGCCGATTATCTGAATTGCTCCCTCGTGACATGCATCAGCACAGATCCCGCAGCCGTCACATTTTTCCTCATCTATCCTGATTATCTTTCTTGTGATCCTGCCCATTTCACTCTCCCTGCAGTTCAATGAGTAATGATTCAATTTCTCCATAGTTATAAACTAGTATACGATTACCAATTTGTCAATGTTCGTCATATAGTACAGTATAGTCGCATACTGCATGACATTGTAAGCTCACAGATTCCTATAATAAGTAATCTGATACTAATTAATATTCCTCCGGCGCTTTCTGTCCGGCTGATGACAAGTGTGGAATTACTCCTATACTATTGGGGCAGTTTGATAAATGAAATTGATTGGAGCATGTAATGAAAATTCGCAGCTTTGCATTCAGATCGATACTTGTTCTACTGGCAGTTGTCGTATACGCAAGCAGTGTTGAAGCTACAATTAGCGTTCAGGCGCAGTCCGACAGACTCTGGACAGGCGTAGCTGTCAGCTCAGGTGGCAGAATCTGTGTCTGCTTCCCCAGGTGGAGTATGGACAACCCAGTATCTGTTGGTGAACTTGTCGAAGATGATCTGGTGCCGCTGCCCGACTCCGCATGGAACGCCTGGCTCCCAGGAGAGTCTTACGACAGCGCTTTTGTTTGTGTTCAGAGTATAACCTTCGATGCAGCTGGAAGGCTCTGGGTACTGGATACCGGCAATCCATGGATGAGCGGTGTCCTTCGAGACGCTTGCAGGCTTCTCTGCTTCGGACCTGAATCGACTTCACCTGAGCTTGTCTATACATTCCCGGATTCACTTCTGGCTCCCGGAAGCTACCTCAATGATTTCCGCCTGGATATGCAAAGCGGATACGCATATATAACCGACTCGGGCGCGGGAGCACTAATTGTAACCAACCTCTACACCGGGGAGTCCAGGAGACTTCTTGATGGTCATCCTGCCTGCATGTCGGAAGGAACCCCTATCGAGATCGATGGGGCTGCATGGAGTTTCGGTGGTGTTCTTCCGGATGTCCATTCGGACGGCATCGCGCTGACCCCCTCAGCGGACTGGCTCTGGTGGCATGCACTCACAGGAAACACACTTTACCGAATCCCCACTCTTGCCCTTGTAGACGATAGTCTGAGCATGGAAGATGTGGAGTCTGCGATTGTGGAAGTCTGCAGAACCGGACCGGTTGATGGTATGATCTTCGGAGCAGATACCACTCTCTACATAACCCTGCTTAATGAAAGCGCTATCGGGTATCTGCCTGCCGGAAGCGATTCGGTAATGCTACTTGCTTCCGACACTCTTCTTAAATGGCCTGATACCTTCGCAATTGGACCCAGCGGAAAGGAACTCTGGGTAACCGTAAGCCGAATACACGAAGGAGGGACACCTTCACGGCCCTACAGTCTTCTCCTGATCATTCCTTCTCAGGAATGATTCTGTATTATCCGCGTGTATACGGTGAGAAAGCAGGACTTACAGCTTCTCCCGAACCTTTATATTTCCCCAGGTTGCCTGCTCGAAAGAGAGACCGGTGCCGGTGACCAGGAGGTAGGGTTTTCGATCAGCTATTGAGTAATTCGATGAGAAGAAGCCGGGACAGGAAGTACCAGGCGTGTCCTCCACATGCGCGAATATCCCATGGTTCTCGAACGTACCATCCACCCATCCCTGAACGAATTCGGTAATATCGATGACATGCCATGATGAAGCGACCGGCCAATCGGTCGTTACGCTGATGCTATCGCTCCAGGATGGCATAGTGTTGTACGTTATCGTGTTCTCATCCCAGGACTCGTTAATCAGGTAGTAAGCTGGATTCCCCCCTCCCGGACTTCCTGTGAAGCTCTTGCAGTAGATCCAGATCTCTGCCGAATCCAGAATTGTTCCCGGCTCGATGAAGGAGAGGTCCCATTCGATGAAATAGTTGCAGTAGCAGTTTCCAACCCGCCCCTGATACAGATATGTAAACCCGCCATTGGGATTCGTACTGTTTGGCGCACAGTCGCAAGTATAGGCATCCTGCGCAGGTAGAACGCTGATTTCATCCGCGAGAAGAAGTACAGGTGCAATAATACATAACAGCAGCACAGTTGTTCTCATGAGTAACCCCTTTCACGATAAAGTTTCAGTTTACAGGAGGCTCTTTATCGAAGCCCATGTTGTTCTTTCCAGTGAGCTTGTCCCGAACGGGTCTGCATTCGGGGTCAGTAGATGCCAGTCCTCCGGCTCGCATAAAAGGGGCATGTACTGAAGCTCCGTCCCGTTGTCCGGATCGCCCTGCATGCCGCTCGAACCCTCCGGTTCGCTGCATGATGAGTTATACAGGAAGGCTACGTCGGAATTCGTTTGGCCATCAGGAGAGCTCCATCCAATTATCATGAAGGTGACATAGTACGGAGGAGCCCCGCTCTCCACCCATGGAGGAACGTCATCCCACAATACGATGAAATGGTCGCTGAACTCCTGGAAGTAGATCCCGCCCTCCTCGGACGCATCAAGGTCGCACCACCATGGTGCCGCAAGCGCATCAACCCAGCAGGAGTTGGTCGAGGGAAAGTGGGTGAAGCCCCAGCCGAGGTATACATCGCGAAACACGATGGTGCCGTTCGAACTGATGTAGATGTCGTTCGAGAGCTCACCATAGAATACGAAATCGAAACTCAGTGTTCCGGCGAACCAGTAAGTATCGTCCCCGGGGCCCATATATGTACCGCTGTTTGAAATATCCACCCAGTTATCGCTGAAGAAATCCGGACTCTCTTCTCTGTCGTACCAGTAGTAGCCGCCCCCATCAGGACCTCCGGAGGAAGCCAGGCAAGCGGTTACCGCCACGAGAGTCATCATCAGGAATCGCATTGTTCTCCTTTTCAGTCGGGGTCAGGCATTACTGCCTGACCCCCGGGTCATTCAGTGTTAGCGCTTCAGATCGAGAAGCTTTTTATAGAAGCCCACGTACTCGAGTTGAGACTGGTTGTGGGGCTGGAGATCGATACATTGTCGTATCGCACATTCAGAACTGCCTTCTCGGTCCCGAAGTTGCAGCAGAAGAAGCCCATTCTCCCTGCGCTGGTGTATTGCGAGTTCGAGCATGTCAGCTGCCAGTCCGCGGGTTCGTCATCTGCAGCACCCTGCCAGATCTTACCTGAGATGGCGGTTCCTTCAACCTGAAATCGTACCCAATAGGTCTGGTTGTAGTAGAGCGGCATTGTCAGGGACGTTATCGATTCCGGTCCTGAAGATGTAAGTCTTGATATACCGAATGTGTTTGTGCTGGGTATGATAACGAGGAGATAACCGGTGAATGAAGGTATGTACCCCCTGGCAAGTATCCCTGCGCGAAAGCAGCTAACCGGGGTGACCTGCGCAACTATCGAGTAATCTGGTGTGCTCATCATCCCGCTCTGATCTCCGTTGTGTGACGCCGCCGGTATCCACCCGGTTCCACCGTTGGAGAGCACGTACTCCTCACTGATTACGTTGTACTGCGCGTTTGCCGCGTATCCTGAAGTCCATTCCAACCAGCCGACTGCATCACCATCGCTGAAATCATCTTCAAAGAGGACATCAGCGTTGACCGCAAAGCTCGTGATGAGCAGGATTGTAGTTAGTATTATTCTCACTTTAAACCTCCGTTACTGTGTTTTGGTATCATATTGTACATTCTTTACTGCTACGGTGTTGTGTGGGATAAGCCCCAGGACATCTGATTATTTTTCACAGATTCCGGCTTCTTTCCAGCAGGTGCTCGGGATCTTAGCAGCTCATTGAAGATAAATTTCTCAAAAATAAGTAGTGGTTCAGCACTTTCAGTTATCTTCAGTGCAATAAGAGCGCCTTGCCAGCTATTTACGATGAATTTCGCTAACTGGAGCACATCTTCCTGCCGTGTCAAATATCCCTGCTCTACAGCATGTCCAAGGCATATAACCACAGGGTTCGTAATGTCGTCGAACACATCGGCAAGCTTTGCCCGGAATCTTGGGTTCGTGGCCGCCATCTCCTGAGATATGTTGCCTATGGGGCACCCGGACTTTATCTCCTCATCGGTGAATATCCGCCTGAAGTACGCGAAGAACTCCCTTAACCTTTCCAGCGGCGGGTTGTCACACTCTCCTGTCAGGAACCCGTAAAACATCGGTTTTATAGAGTTATGGAGATACTCGATAAGTCTCAGCCCGAAATCCTCTTTGTTTTTGAAGTAGTAGTAGAAGGAGCCTTTCGGTACCCCGGCTACTTTAAGGATCATGCTCAACCCCGTATTATTGAAGCCGTTCCTCCGGATTAACTCGGCACCCTTTTCCAGTATGTGCCGTTCCGTATTTATCGTCATTCACACACCTCTTTCAGAGTAGAGTTCAATAATAGACCGGTCGTCTATCTGTGTGAAGTCAATGAAATACTAGTAGCGAATACAGATTGTTGATTACTTAAAAAGTGATTATCAGAACTTCACCGCTCATTTTGATCAAGATGCGGTTGGAGCCCGGGATGGGCGCCATATCCAGAAGTAACCCGCCTGTAAACCGGTTACCGAGAGAAGGTAGAGGGAAACGGAGATTTTCACGCCGTCTGCGGAACACCCGAAAATCTCCGGGAAACCGGGCAGGGCAGGCAGCACGATTTTGATCGATAACCAGCTTAGCAGCACAAGAGAGAAGATCAGTCAGAAAACCCGTGTCTGATCGGTATTTGATGCACAGTTATCGGGAGTACTATTGCGTCTGGATATCATGGGAACGATTATATCGTGGCAGACTTATTCATGTAAAGCACTACCCGGCGAGGTAACGGGGGATCTGCTTCTGAATTGACATGATTATACTGTTCTTCATATTGTTTTCTTGTGCAGCTAACTGATTTAGAAATACAGGGAGATAAAATGAGTTTACTGAGCAATGTGATTAGTGCCGGAAAGGGCGTGGTACTCAAAGAACTCGCAAAGCTGGTGGGCCTCAGCGATGAGAAGGCCATAAGCGCGCTAAGCCTCCTGGTGCCCGCTTTATCAAAGGGGCTGGACCGGAACGCTGCGGAACAGGACGGCCTGGAATCTCTTCTGGGGGTAATCAAATCCGGCAGTCACAGGGAATATGTGGATAACCCGGAAACCCTTGGCAACACCGAGACTGTTGCCGATGGGAACGCAATACTCAGCCACATATTCGGCAGCAAGGACGTGAGCAGGCAAGTTGCAGGCTTTGTTTCAGGCAGAACAGGAATAAACACCGAAACGATCAAGAAGATGCTGCCCGTAGTCGCTGCGGCAACCCTGGGTACGATAGAGAAGGATGATGAAGGTACCCCGGTATCAGCGGATGATGGAAATTTACTGAAGAAACTATTAAGTACGGATCAGGATTCCGGTCTTGATACCATACTATCACTGGTAAAAGGACTGCTTTAAATCGGTAAAGAAACATCGCTGCAGAATGGAATATAGAACGGTTTTATGATAGCTTTATTCATTTTTACTATTCTCGGGACGGTATCGGACGCTATTGTTTTCGAGCCTGACGCCATACTCAGCGGATTATCAAGCGATACTGTGATCGTGGAGAACACGGAGTTCCACCTGATCTCAATTGATGGTTTTGAAAGCCCGATGAACGCAGTTCAGAATCCGGGTCATCCTTCATTACCTTCCACCGTCTCGACCTTTCTACTTCCTCCGGATACTAGAGTAGAGACAATTGAAATCGTATCCGCTGCCTGGGACACACTTCCCGGCAGGTACTACCTCTATCCGGCGCAGACAGGCTTCATGACAGATACTGTGTTCATCTCCCCCGATCCGGGTATCTACTCCTCAGATACCCCTTTCCCGGCACAGCCTGTCAAGGTGTCACGGCAGGGGTCTGCATTTGGTTATTCGGTGGCTTCTCTAACCGGAATACCGGTCCGATACATCCCCGCGGACAGTATTCTGATGATCCTCACTTCGATCGAACTGATCATTCATACGGAACCCTCAGAAGCGGAACGGATCGTCCCGGGCCGCGAAACCGCATGGAGCGCTGCGATGCGGGAACGGGGCATTCTCAGCCTGGTAGCCAACCCGCAAAATATCACCTGCTACGACCAGCCGGTTCTTATGACTTTTCAAGACCGGACGTCTCCATTGAACGTAACACAATCTCCAGGCTCATCCGGTGATGGAGTCGATATGGTCATCATAACCAGCAGCGACCTTGCTGACGATTTTGAACAGGTTGCCGATTACCGTACATGCCAGGGCATCATTACGGTCGTGCGAACAGTGGAATGGATAGATCAGCACTACGCCGGTTGTGATACACCGGAGCGCATCCGTAACTTCATTCGCGAGGCACATGAGGAATGGGGCATCCAGGCGGTTCTTCTTGGGGGTGACAATGGAGTTGTGCCGGTTAGAGAGTGTTACGGATGGAATTATAATTGCTATCCCTATCCAATATTCCAGATGCCGGCAGACGACTACTACGCTGATATTGATGGTAACTGGTCGTACGAAAGTTCAATGTGGATTGCGGCATTCAACGAAAACTATCTTGATCTGTGTGCGGGTAGATGGCCGGTTAATAACGGTAACGATGTGGATCTCCTCTTCACCAAACTCCTGCTTTACGAACAGCCTGACAATTTTCCGGCAGGCTTTGCAAGGAAACTGCTGCTGATCGGCTCAAACGATACAGCCGGGACCGGGGCGGACCATATGATATGGCTGAATGCACTTCTGGAGGAATCATCAGCGATTCCCCAATACCTTGATGAACCCACCGTATTGTACTTTCCTCATTCACTGCCCGGTGGAGACCTTTGCCGGAGCACAGCTCTGAATGAATTCGATCAGGGATACAATCTCATAATCCACGCAGATCATTCGGAGATACATAAGCTCGCCACAGCAGGCAAGAATACACTCGGACAGTACATGTGGGATTCTGATTTCGCAACAATGCAGAATTTTGAAGAACCTTCAATTCTCTGGACACTCGGCTGTGATGTCGGGCACTTCGACGGCGCTTTCAGTTTTGCCGAAGCCGGTCTCTTAACATCATCCGGTTCCGGGCTGGTTGCGATGATAACCAATGCAAGATACGGTCTGTTCAATCAGAATGTTACTTACTATGCGTTCTGCGATGCTCTTTTCAATACCGGTTATATTGCTGACCAGCATACAATTCAACCTGATCACTGGCCTCTGAGCTACCTTGGCGAAGCTCACAGATGTTCGAAGAACAATGACGGCATTTCGTTCCTGCAGCTTAATCTCCTCGGCTCACCCCTTATGTATGTATGGCGTGACGACCCTGAAGAACTGCTTCTGATAGTTCCCCGGATGCTGCTGAAGGAGGGAGTTCCCCGGGATATACCTGTTACTGTTACCGATGGTTCGAACCCTGTTGAAAACGCAACCGTCTGCCTTTGGAAGAAAGGTGAGATCTTCTCGATTGAGGAGACAGACGGGCAGGGCCGGGTGATTTTCGAGGATGTATGCGTTACAGATGGCAGCAGTGATCAGGATATTGTCATTACCGCAGTTAAGCGCCGCAGCGAATCCCATCCGGGGACAACGACTGTCGCAAACTATGTTCCCGGTCAAGTAAGCATGGACGTCTTCCCCTCAGATATTCCAATTGTATCGCTTGCAGGCTATTCAATCGATGACGGCGGTGATGGCTCCGCAAATCCCGGAGAGATCGTAGACATCTACATCACCGCATTGAACAGTGGTGGCTGCACGGCGCGGAATGTTGCTGCGGAACTCTATCTGGCTTCCGGAGGTGAGTACATAAACAGCATCCCCGACAGTAAGGCTCGCTTCCCTGATATCGATCAGGATCAGACTGAAATTTCAAATGATCCGTTGACAGTTGTTATTAACACGGATGTAGAGAGTTATTCAACCGCCCAATTCAATGTACTCATCTCTTACATTGACTCTTCAGGCAACATCTGTCAGTGGGAGTCATCCCTGTTCCTTGCTATCTATTCTGATGGATACGTACTTACAGTACTTGATCCCGCGACCGATAACTCCAGTGGAATCACAGCAGAAATAACACTGAGCGATATGTTTCTGGCTAATTGCGGTCTTGGGGAGGGAGACAACCTGGATATTACTGTTGAAAACATTTTTCCATATGAACCCTATCTGGCCAGCACTCTTACTTATCCGGGTATTGAATCCAACAGTGTAGCGGCATTGAGGGGAGAGATTCATCTGTCCGTAACTCCGCGTAACGAAGAATCACCCTGGTTAACCGAACAGTACCGGGATTGTTCGTTCGATCTTGTAGTGAGCAGTGATGGAGGCAAATACGTAGCTCGTCATATTGATGTTGAGCTGGTGGCCGAACTCGGAGAACAGCAGCCCGCCCCGCCTGCCCAACTG
Source organism: Candidatus Fermentibacterota bacterium (assembly GCA_003644925.1). Lineage (GTDB taxonomy): Bacteria > Fermentibacterota > Fermentibacteria > Fermentibacterales > JCC-6 > Aegiribacteria. The sequence goes on along the minus strand of QNDS01000045.1, from coordinate 256 downwards.
CGTGTTTATGACACAGGCCAGGATTACATCAGCCTGATCTGGTTACATGAAGGACAACCAGACGCTGTGGGATTCTATGTCTATTACAACGATGGTACACAGCGGCACCGTGCCTATCCTCTTCCGGTTCCGGTGCAGCAGATCACTTTGGAAGACCTGCTGCCGGGAAGGCAGTATCTGATAGAGGTTACAGCAATAGACGCGGCAGGCAGGGAAAGCGAACCGGCAACAATCCTGATCAGCACGACCTGTCCTG
>QNDS01000044.1 GCA_003644925.1 Candidatus Fermentibacterota bacterium | reverse complement strand
TATCTCTCTTTGTTCCTCGCTCATGATAGCTCCTTTCATTTTTGTGTGATATTGTGATTAATTTATAAATATATTTTTCTATTTTGTCAAGTCTTCATTCTATTTTTACATATTTTTGCTTCTATTCCGGTAGTTCTGCACTTATCATTGACTTCGATTCTTACATTCTTATATTCGTTGGAACGTTAGTTCGTAAGGAGTGTCATGGAAAAATCTGAATTCTTCGCAAAGATGTCAGAAGTAGGCAAAGCCCTTGATTCACCGGAAAGACTGAGGATACTGGATAGCCTGAGCCAGGCTGCAAGGTCTGTTGAGGATCTTTCGATGGTTCTCGAGCTGCCTGTCAGGACAGTTTCGCATCACCTCCAGAAACTAAAGGCTTCAGGATTCGTTTCCTTCGAAAAGCAAGGTCGTCATTCCATCTACTCAGTTTCCTGTGAAGGTGTGATCAGGTTTCTTAGTAATCTCAAGAATCTGTCGGTGGAACTTCTGCCTGATATGAAACTTCATATGAAGGAACTTGAGGGAACTCGCGCGGTATACAGATGCCCTGATAACAAAAACATCGATGATATGATCAAAAGCGGTGAAATAACGCTGATCGATGTCCGGAACCGGGAAGAATACACCTCCAGGCACCTGCCGGGAGCGGTCTCCGCTCCAATTGATGAGATTGATAATTTTATTTCCGGATTTGATGGCAGGGGAATTGTACTGGCATACTGCAGTGATGTCTTCTGCGTCCTCGCGGATGAAGCGGTTACAGAAATAAGAAAAGCTGGCTACACTGCCTTCAGACTGGAAGATAGTGTAACGGAGAGGATTGCAGCGGTTAGATGAAAATCAGTGGACTAAATGTGAAGAAACAGAGAGGTCAGTAAAATGAAAATGAAGTTCATACTTACAGGTGCGGCAGGTTTCGTGGCCGGAATTATTCTTACGGGGATCATCGGCATTTCCGTGGCTCCCGGTATGATGATAAATGAGAACGAAAGCATCTACTCGTTCGATGAAACCGTAGAGCGGATACAGGCCGAGGCGATAGAGGCAGGCTGGAAAGTTCCTGCTGTACATGAAATAGACAACTCTGTTGCAAGCGGCGGTTTCGATGTAGCCCCCGTCACCGTTATCGAGCTCTGCAAGGTTGATCTTGCGGGCAACATTCTATCTGATGGTGATTCCAGAGTAGTATCCTCTATGATGCCGTGCAGAGTAGCGGTATACATAGATGATGATGGAAAGGTAATCGTATCCCGTATGAATACCGGCCTTGTCAGCAAGCTCTTCGGTGGAGACATCGCAGCTATAATGGCTGATGCCACCGATGAAACGGAACAGATCGTAAACTCAGTCCTTAACTAGTACCCTGTCAGGTATTAGTTGTCGGGAGATTGCGAAGTTATTTGATGTTCCTGCAAGGCGCGGATGAAGGCGCATAGTAGCACTATGTAACTGAATCCGTAACGCCGCAGGGGCATCAAAGAACGAGCAGAACACGACAGACAATGCCTGACAGGGTACTGACTTCAAATACGGGGCTGGTTTTCAACCGGCCCCGTGTCCGCAATGTTCGATATCACCCCTGAGAATCTCAAGTGCATGACCGAGCAGAGGCAATGCAAAGCCCGCACATTCTACTGAGGCTTTTCTGCTTCCGGGAAGATTGATCACCAGTGTCCGTTTTCTGATCCCTGCACGCGCTCTTGAAAGCCACGCCGACTCTATGATTAATGCTGATTTTTGTCTAATCATCTCCGGAATACCGGGGACTTCCCTGTCACAGACATCCCTTGTTGCTTCAGGAGTAACGTCTCTAACGGAGAATCCGGTTCCCCCCGTTGTGAACAATACATCCAGAAAACCATCATCGCACCAGTTTTCAAGCTTCTCCACTATTTGTGGCACCTCATCGGGAACAATTGCATACCTTGCGGGAAGAAAACCATTACTGTCGAGTAATTCGATCAATGCCGGGCCGCTCAGATCCTGATAATCGCCTCTCGAAGCTGAATCACTTACCGTCAGTACACCAGCTGTAAAACCACTGTTCCGGAGAACTTCAATCGGGTCATCCGGTTTTACAGTGCCTCCGGTAAGAACTTCCGCGAAGACACCTTCAACCGGAAAGATATTACCACGGATAACGTTGTCCGCGTGACCGTCGGTATTATCCTTCCCGATTCCCGTGATCTTTACTAAAGCAGATTCGCCAAGTTTCAACTGCACTCCGGGAAGAAGCGTATGCATTTCGATTGCACCATGTATATCAATATTCTCGCCGCAGCATCCTGGTGAGGTCGCTATCCCTTCCGCTTCCATTTTTGCATGTGACAACTCCGAGAGAATTGAGACCTGACGGGGACCGATTCCGGCATGGGCATCATCTTGAATACCAAAGTTCTCAATAAGGAGAACCGAGTCCTGCTTTACCTTCCGTGTCTGCCTTTTCCCGGAAAGACATACAGCGCTTACCCTTGCCATTTGTACTCTCCCGATTTCCCGCCGCTTTTCCGAATCAGCCTTACTTCGCCTATCTCCATGCCCCTGTCCAGAGCTTTAGTCATATCGTAGATGATAAGAAGAGCGGTTGTAACGCCTGTCAGGGCTTCCATCTCGAATCCGGTTGATTCCACACCCTTCACGGTACAGGTTGCGCAAATGGTGTTTCCATCCTTATTGAATTCTATCTCCACTCCGCCGATTCTCAGCGGATGACACAGTGGAATTGACTCCCATGTTCTCTTCACCGCGCTGATGGCACCAATTCTTGCTGTGGAAAATACATCACCTTTGGGAACTTCGTCATCATCGATAGCGGCTGATGCGTTTCTGCCGAGTTTGATAGATCCGGAGGCTATGGCCCTTCTTGAGGTGGCCTCCTTTGATGAAACATCGACCATCCTTGCATTCCCCTTTTCATCGATATGAGACATTTTCATGACACTAACCGCCAATCTTCCACATCTTCGCCTGAACACATCCGCCATGAGAATCAGGTTTATTGATTACAGCTCTCCTTACCATATCTGAAATGATCTCATCCCCTGCATCATTCCGCAGCAGCTCTTTAAGTGATATTCCCTCCTCCTTTGCAAGACAGGAGTGCAGTGTCCCAAGGGCAGACAGCCTGATTCTGCTGCAGGAATTGCACATAGGGTCTGAAAAAGGCGCAATTATTCCGAAAGTCTGTCCGTTGTTACCGAAGGAGTAGATGCCTGCTGTGCCGTCATCAATCTGTCTGACGATTTCACCGCGGGCAGAAGCTCTCTCAATTATCTCATCTCTTGAAACGAATGTATCTTCAGGCAGCCTTGATGGCATGTGTTCAATGAAACGGACCGTAACACCTGTTTCCCCGCTCCATCTGATGAAATCCCCGATCTCATCATCGTTGATATCTCTCATGACTACGCAGTTAACCTTAACAGGACCAAGACCTGCGTCGAATGCCGCTGCAACGGCCTCTTCAATATCATGAAGACTTACATCCCTTCTGGAGATACGGCTTATCCTATCATCCTTCAGACTGTCCAGGCTGATGTTAACCCTCTCTATTCCCGCATCGGCAAGCTGCTTTGCCATACTGCGAAGCAGGAGACCATTTGTTGTAAGCACCAGCTCACAGGGATTGAGATCAGAGATGCCGCCCACAATGTCCAGAACGCCTTTTCTCACCAGAGGCTCACCGCCGGTTATTCTCACTTTCGTGATGTCAGCCGCCTTCATGATTATCCCGCAAAGACGGATAGTTTCATCTACAGAGAGAATGTCGTCATGAGAAACAAGGGGGATACCTGATTCGGGCATACAATAAATGCAACGGATGTTGCACCTGTCAGTGACTGAAAGTCTGAGGTAATTGATATCCCGCCCTTTTGAATCTCTCATGAAAAAGAGAGTTCTCCTGCTGTGGAACTGAAAAAGTGGAAAGGAAGGGTCTGTCCGGCCTGAATATCCAGCTGCTCGGAATCGACTATTGCAAGGGCATTAACATTCACTGTGCTCATCAGATCCCCCGAACCGGACGAGTCAGGATGATGAAGCCTCCAGACATTGCCTTCCCTGTAGGCGATAACCCTGAGGAAATGCAGTCTGCCCGGTTTCTTCCGGTAATCAGAAGTTATCTCACCATGGTATGTCCTCTTATGGTATCCCTTGAAGCCTGATCTTTTCCGAAGAAGCGGAAGTACGTACTCCTCGATGGATACCATTACGGATACGGGGTTGCCCGGGAGCCCGAAGACAGGATTTCCCGCGGTACTGCTGCCGAAAGTTAACGGTTTGCCCGGTTTCTGGGCAACCATCCTGAAATGCAGCTTCACGCCAAGGGATTCAAGCACTGATGGAACGAAATCCTTCGTTCCCTTTGATACTCCTCCCGCTACTATAAGGATATCGCTGCAACTCAGAAATTGCCCGAAAGATGCCCTGAGGGAATCGGGATCATCAGCGGAATGAACGGAAACTTCGACTGGAAAATCGCTCATTGAAAGCTGAGAAATTATAAGTGGCAGATTCGCATTTCTTACCTGCCCGGGTGACGGGATCCAGGTCGGGGGGATTATTTCAGTCCCGGTGGTTACTACGGCAACACGGGGTTTTCTGTAAACAGGCAGAACGCCCCTTCCGGCCATGGCTGCTATTCCAATATGCTGCTGGGAAAGCCTCGTACCGTGTTCCAGCACCAGCTGCCCCTTTTTGATATCTTCACCTTTCCAGCAGATATTCGCTCCCTCAGGCGGCACTCTTTCAAGGTGGAGAATGGAATTCTCAACGACAGATTCCTCAACGATCACGATCCTGTCGGCACCTTCAGGCAGTATGGCACCGGTCATTATCGGGCAGGCAATGCCCGGTTTAACTCTGATTTCTCTGGCATCACCAGCGGTGACCTCTTCAAGAAGTTCATGCCTGAGGTCATCTCCTGAAATGGCAAATCCATCCATAGCAGAGCGATTGAAAGGCGGCATATCGATATCCGAATGAACATCAGATGCCAGAACGTGACCAACAGCCCCATCGATGGATACTTCTGCAGCCTCTGGTTCTCCAGAATGATCAAGCACCAGTTTAAGCGCTTCCTCGAACGGAATCATCATACCTCCAGCCTGTTCAGCATTCTGTTGAAATCCTCCTCGGATTTCTCCCAGATCTTCAGCAGAGTCTCCGCGAGAGGAGTAATACGGGTCCCTCCGCCTCCGGCTCCTCCTCTGTCACTGAAAAGCAGTTTTGCACCAAGACGCTGTTCGGCATCGTGCAGCAGCACCCAGGCTCGCTTGTACTGGATCCCGGTTTTCCCGGCAGCCTGCAGAATAGACCCCGTCTCACGGACAGCCTTCAGCAGGTCCATTCTACCCTCTCCAAAGAGCGGTTTTCCGTGAAGATTCAGCCAGTGCTTACCGCCAATTGATAATGGAGAATAATCACCTACCCGCATCAATCCAGGCACCAGCCTGGCAATCCTGTCGGCACCTTCTGAAGATACCGGGCCATCCAGTGTAAGATCTGCTCTGGGCTCCAATCCTTCGGCTGATTGCTTCTGCTGCGAATCCGAACGAATATGAATATGAAAATCAGGATCAAGCAATTTAAGAATCGAGTTGCTCTCGAAAATAGTAATATCAACAGGGAATACAAATTCACCGACACTGCCTGCAAGCTCGTCGATCGTTGTATACCCGAAGAAAACAACTTCTGAAGCACCGGCCTCACTGAAACGGCATGTATCTGTGCCGGCAAGTCCCTTTCCGCTGGTGATTCGGGAAGGACCGTGCCCCGCACGTGACAGTTTAACACAGGCCACAGTTAAAGCGGCTGATGCCAACTCTTTTATGAGGCGTTCAGCAATGAGTGTTTTGCCAAGTTTCCTCGAATCCGAGGATACAACTATGCTTTTTCCCAAAAAATACTCCGTTCACTCATCAGGCAGGGGTTATACCTTTCGAACATAACGCAGATCAATTGATTTGAAAACTGCCCGAATGGTCGAAAGGGTCACATTGACAGCAAATCCAGTGTACTGTAACTCCAGCAGAACCTGTCGTTGAGAAAGTTGAGTTCTAGTATGTTACGTAATTACAGACAACGCTGGAGGCAGGCATGAGATCTGAAAATCTGTTGACAAGGATTATCCTTGCGGTCACCCTTGCTTCGCTACTCATGATTCTGTTTGCCTTTCTGACCTCTACAAGCAGGAATGGAGCCATACTGGGGCGCTGGTCAGTTTCAGTTATGCTTGCATCTGTTATCCTGATAATTGCATGTGGTTTTATCACCCGTTTTCTGACAGGATCAGAGAGAGTACTTGAATCGGGCAAAGCCCTGCTTTCCAGATGCCCTGATTTTCTGGCTTCATTGCTGATGGTCATCACCCTTCCTCTCTTTTTCGTACTCTGGTTTCTTTTTCCGATCCCATTCCTTCAGAGAACATCCGCCATAATCGGAGCCGCTATCCTGACTCTTGCTCCCGGTCTCCTGATAATCGTCAGTTATCCGAACAAACGAAGAAGATCGGCAATCCTCGGAACGCTTCTGATGGCAGTTTCACTTCTTTTAGCTTTACTGATGTCGGAATTCGTACTGAGAAAGCTGATGCCGCCGGGCATCTTCAATCCCAGGTTCGGTCTTCGCCCATATCAGCGCGTAGAGCTGGAGGTTAACCTTCCGGGAGTGACCCCCGGAGGTGTATTGACTACGAATGCATGGGGTATGCGGGGGGAGGATCCGCCCGAAAACTGGGACGAATGGCTGACAATTGTTACAGTTGGGGGAAGTACTACTGCCAACTTTTACCTGGATGATTCACTCACCTGGTCCGCGATCATTCAAGACAGGCTGAGAGAAGTGTATCCGCAAACGTGGGTAGGCAACTGCGGTATTCCAAAACACTCAACCGCTGAACACGCTTTGCTGGTCAGGGAAGTGCTTTCCGAAGTGAATCCTGATTATGCTTTATTTCTGGTTGGTATAAATGATGTTGGGCAGTTTCTCAGAGGAGAGGCTGCTCTGAATGTCAGGCTGCCTGAGACAGGTTTCCGGCAGGCTGTTTTCAAGCATTGCATGCTTATGCAGGTGCTGTATAAACTGAAGAAAGTATTTATTGACAAAGCACCAGTACTGTCCGAGGCCGTTGATCCCATGTTCATAGAGGAGCCGATGTTATCTACCGAGATGGAGCTGCCGGAGGATCTTCATGATCTCATTCCGAGGCCGGACGAGTACAGGAACAGAATAGAAGCAATTATTCTCGAATGTCGTATATTGGGCATTACTCCGGTATTCATGACTCAACCGATTCTTTTTGAAGATAATGAGTACTGGAGAGGAATTCAGGGAGGAAGCTACTGGTTTGGTGGACCCGATTCCAATTTCTCTGCAGCTTCCTACTGGTTAATACTGAATACTCTCAACACCGATTTGATCGAAGTTTGTGAGCAGGAAAGCGTAGCATACATTGATCTTGCATCAATGATAATGCATTCGAGAGACATTTTTTACGATTCCATGCACTTCACCGAGTATGGGGCTGTCATGGTTGGTGAAAAGGCCGCAGATTATTTTATTGAAAAACTTATCGATGAGCGGGATCATGAAAACAGATAGAACATCGCAGGGGGACAACTCATAAATATCTGGATACTTGGAATATCAGCCTTCTACCACGACTCGGCAGCATGTCTTATCCATAATGGCAGAATTGTCGCTGCGGCGCAGGAGGAACGGTTCACCCGGAAAAAGCACGACCACCGCTTTCCGGAAAACGCAATCGCCTACTGCCTGCGAGAGGGCGGTATTACAGCTGCAGACCTTTCTCACGTCGGCTTCTACGATAAACCATTTCTGAAATTTGAGCGGCTTTTAGAAACGTATCTTTCTTTCGCTCCGCGCGGGCTGCATTCATATCTGAAATCCATGCCTCTCTGGCTTAAGGAAAAGCTCTGGATGGGTGATCTTATCAAGAAGAATCTGCAGGGATACAAGGGTGAAATCACATATCCCGAGCATCATCAGTCTCACGCTGCCTCAGCCTTTTTCCCAGGTCCTTTCAAGGAAGCCGCTATCATAACAATGGATGGTGTTGGAGAATGGGCTACCGCCTCCTGGGGGGTAGGCAAAGGTAACAGGATCGATCTTCACAGTGAGCTGCTATTTCCGAGCAGTCTTGGATTGCTGTACACTGCGTTTACTTATTACGTCGGTTTCAAGGTGAATAATGGTGAATATAAGCTGATGGGACTTGCTCCATACGGTAAACCGGTATATGTGCAGACCATACTCGATAATCTGATCGACCTGAAAGAAGACGGCAGTTTCAGGCTTGACATGAGCTATTTCAATTATTGCCAGGGTCTCACTATGACATCCGATAAGTTCCATAAACTGTTCGGCGAGCTTCCCAGAAAACCGGAGAGCAGCATCACTCAGCGTGATATGGACCTTGCTGCATCCGTTCAGGCAGTGACAGAGGAGATCGTGCTCAGAACGGCAAGGTATGTCAGGCGGGAGACCGGACAACGTAACCTCTGCCTCGCCGGCGGTGTCGCCCTCAACTGCGTTGCAAACGGAAAGGTACTTAGAGAGCGTATCTTCGATGATATCTGGATACAGCCTGCTGCGGGAGATGCCGGGGGCAGTCTTGGTGCAGCTCTGTTCATCTGGCACCAGATGCTTGGAAACCAGCGTGATGTCGACGGTATTCATGATCTGCAGCAGGGATCCTACCTCGGACCCGGCTGGAGTGACAGTGAAATAGAAAGCTGGCTTGCAGATGCCGGGTATCCTTACGCGAAGATGGATGAAGCAGATCTTTTCGATACGGTCTCCGGGGATATCGCCGCCGGCAGGGTGATAGGCTGGTATGCCGGCAGGATGGAGTTCGGCCCGAGAGCCCTTGGTAACAGATCGATAATCGGAGATGCCAGAAGTGAATCGATGCAGTCCATCATCAATCTTAAGATAAAATACAGGGAGTCCTTCCGGCCGTTCGCACCATCTGTTCTCCTGGAAGATCTGGAGGAATTCTTCGATACAGACAGAGCAAGCCCCTATATGCTTCTGGTCACTCCGGTGCGCACAAGTCATCGAAAAGAGCTGTCCGAAGAGGAGGAGAAACTGTTCGGAATGGAAAAACTCAAAATCCCAAGATCGGACATTCCAGCGATAACGCATGTTGATTATTCATCCCGTCTCCAGACAGTAAGCGCTGCGGATAACCCCCGCTACCACGGGCTGATCTCAAGTTTCAAGAAAAAGACAGGATACGGCATAGTTATCAACACAAGCTTCAATGTCAGAGGTGAACCGATAGTATGTACACCTCAGGATGCATACCTCTGCTTTATGCGGACGGAGATGGACATTCTTGCGCTTGGAAACTGCCTTCTGAAAAAAGAGGAACAGCCCCATCTCGAGCCGGAGGATGAGAATCACTCGGAAAGAAGAAAAAAATCCGAAGTAAAAAGCAGAGCGGAGTTAAGAAAATTCGGTTTGATAATGGCGGGAGCTTTTGCGGTATTATGTGTACTGCTTTTTTTCAGGAATAGCTCTCTACTTCCATGGACGGCAGGTTTGTCCGGTTTCTTTCTTCTATCAGCTCTCCTGTACCCGGGGCTGCTGTTTCCGATTGAGAAGCTATGGATGAAGCTTGCTTCCGTTATGAGCTACATCATGACAAGAGTACTTCTCACTCTCGTTTACATACTGGCAGTTATCCCCACAGGACTGATCATGCGTCTTCTGGGAAAAAAACCACTGCAGCTCGGTTTCACAAGAGGGATGAAGACATACTGGGTAGATGTCGATCCCGAAGGCCCGTGCAGCAGACCGGAAAAACAATACTGAGATAGGATAAATAATGGGACGTATCAAAGATATCTGGGGATTCCTGCGGACAAGGAAAAAATGGTGGCTGGTTCCGATAATAACAGTACTGCTACTGCTTAGTCTTATCATTGTGCTTTCGCAGGGTTCAGCGCTCGCGCCTTTCATATACGCGATCTTCTGATCTCGCGGAAATGCTCGATAAATAATTGAAGTGATATTTCAAATGCTTATAGAAGTAATCGAATATAAAGTGTCTCCGTAACCTATTTTCTCCTTTTCTCCTTTGCATGCCCGGGCAGAACTTCGAGCTGACGTCTTTTGTGCGAAGGTTTGGAAGCCACATAGATCTGCAGGCCGGTGTCAGGACTGATGCCGGTATAATACATTGCTGTTGCCATGGTCATTGGTGTGGGTAGGAATATCTGGGATTTTTCCGGCCGCATGTTCTGCTGTCTTAACTCATCTGCAGCCTTATACATATCGTTCAAATCGCAACCCGGGAAAGCCACAAGTATGTAAGGTTCAATGTACTGTTCCCTGCCTGCTTCTCTTGAGGTCCGCTCAAAGATATCCTTGAATCGTCTCCAGAGATCGGGGGAAGGTTTTCTCATCAGTTCCAGTACTTCGGGCGCGAAATGTTCCGGAGCGATCTTCAGGTATCCTGACACATTATCCCTGACCAGCTTCTTTATGAAACCCGTATCCCGAAGAGCTACATCGTACCGTATACCGCTGGATACAAAGACATTCCGCACACCATTTATCTCAGCGACGGCATCCAGAAGCTCGATATAGGACTCATGATCAGTCTTGAAATTCTCGCAGATGTCAGGATAGAGGCATGAGTATCTTCTGCATTTCTCGAGTACTGTACCGCCTGCACAACCGAGACCGTAAAGATTCGCAGTGGGTCCGCCAAGGTCGCTGACCGTTCGGGCGAAGTACCTTTTGCCTGTCAGCGTCTCAACTTCCCGAACGACAGAAGGCAGACTCCTGCTGCTTATCAGCTTCCCCTGGTGCAGCCCCAGGGCACAGAAACTGCAGCCCCCCGCACATCCACGGACTACTGTAATTGAATTCTGTATCATACTGAACGCGGGGATATCATCAGTGTAAACCGGATGGGGTTCCCGCGAATATGGGAGTTCATATACCCTGTCCATCTCCTCTGTGCTTAGTGGAAACTGAGGGGGATAAACAATAACCGCACGGCTGTCGGCTCTCTGAATAAGTGTGGTTCCGGAGAAGGGACTGATCTCACTTTCCAGCATCTTCGTCATTTCCATGAACGCCTCGGAACTGCCGGATACCTCCTCATGAGAAGGCAGTTCTATACACTGTCCGGTATCCATGGCTCCAAGAGATTTAATACTTGTGTAGACTGCGGTACCCCTGATTCCATGAATATCTTTACCTGAAGAAAGGGCATCAGCAATGGAGCCGACTGCCCTCTCACCCATTCCGTAAACAAGTATATCCGCTTTGGTGTCGAGCAGGATCGATTTCCGGACCCTGTCACTCCAGTAATCGTAATGGCTGAGCCGTCTCAGGCTGGCCTCTATACCCCCGATTACAATGGGAACTCCAGGCATACATCTCTGAGCGAGATTAACATATTTCAGCAGTGCCCGGTCAGGCCTTTTCCCGGGCTTTCCACCTTCAGAATAAGCATCGTTGGATCGGATCCTGTTCAGGGATGTGTAGTGATTCACCATCGAGTCCATGGCACCGGACGTTATTCCGACGAAGAGCTCCGGGGTACCCAGCCGCAGGAAATCTTCAGTTGATCGGATATCCGGCTGTGGAATAACTCCCACTCTGTATCCCATACTCTCGAGGTATCTGCCTATGAGAGCCGCCCCGAAGGAAGGATGATCAACGTATGCATCCCCGGTAACCAGAATGATATCACAGGAATCCCATCCCAGAGATTCCATTTCCTTCCTTGTAACCGGTAAGAATTTAGCAGTTTCGTTCATGAATCACCCTGTCCCTTCCTGATAAATGAAAGTACTTAAACCAGGGAGGTATTGACAAGTCCCATCAAAAAGCGGACACTAATGGTGAACGATTGTTTACTTTGACGGAAAGGAGAAACAGAGATGAGTTCAGAAAACACCTCACTGTTCAGCGGAAGGGTAACGGCTGGAAGAACAACTTTCTTCATAGATTTAAGACAGGCGGTTAACGACAGGTTCTACATCTCCATAACGGAATCACGCAGAATCTCAGATTCCGGTTTCGACCAGAACAGGATATTCCTCTTTGAAGAGAATCTTGAAGAAATAGGCAGCATGATAGCAAAGGCATCGGAAGATCTTAAGCTGGCAGTCGATAAAAGAGGCGAGCTGCCTCAGGACGGTTCATCTGGCAAGTACGAACGCAGCGGAAAAACCTGGACGGAGGAAGAAGAGGATATCCTCCGCGATGAATTCAGCAAAGGTACAGAACGGGACGAGATCGCTCTCCTTCTTAAAAGAAGCACCTACGCGATAACTCTCAGACTTGAAAAAATGGAGTTGATCGAAGCGCCAAAGGAAGAAAAAGCGGCTGTCAGTTAAGCTCTGCCTGTCCTCTTATGGTTTCAACCCATTTTTCAAGGTCCGGAACCAGCCAGGCAGCGGAATCCGTATCCCCGACATCATTCCTGAAATCAATTTTCAGAAGTTTTCTTCCCTTGGTTTTCCCAAGAAAACTCTTAGGAGTCTCAACAGATGTAATACTGCCAAGAGGTACAAGAAGTTCTCTTCGGGGCAGAAGCATCCTGAAGTAAAGCTGTGAACTGGTCAGCAGAAGAATTCCGTTACCTCTTATCTGTTTCATTCCTCCGGATTGAATCCCGAAAAGGTTCGCCATAGGGGAGGTAAGAACACGGACATGTTCAGGGTACCTGGAATTTACCTCCGCCATAGCGGCCTTAAGGAGCCCTCGAAGCAGAAATACAAGACCGGCAGCGAGAATCAGCGAAGCTAAAATAAAATATACTGCAATGGGCATGATTTTTCCCTTTTCACAGGCTTTTAGAGCCTGCTACATATCGACTATTATCCATTCCCCATTCGAATCAAGCTCCAGGTCCATATCATCATCATCTGTGTCCGTTTCTCCAGACATAATTTCCTTTATCGTAATAGAGTACTCCAATTCCACCTCTGTACTGTCCTCAGAGTATTCAATCTCACCTATTGAGTACGATACGATCTCTATCTCGGCAAGGGCTGCTTCACTGATCTCGTCCTGCATTTCCGGTGCCATGAAGGTGTACATTTTATCGTAATCACGGGCCTGTGCTGCTTCGAACATTCTTTCCGCAATCTCCTCCGGGCCGGCGGGTACTTCTGCTCCGCATGATAGAATCAGAGTAAAAACCGCAAGAGAGATAAGTACAATACTAATTCTGAACATTACTCCTCCTTCTGAAGCCTTGGCGCAATCCTTTGCCCCTGTTAGTGTCGGTACTTAAACCCCTACGAAAGATAATATGGAATGACCCCAGTTAACGCAATATTACTTTTCCTGGCAGGTATCGCCGCTGGATTTGTGAATGTCAACGCCGGCGGCGGTTCATTTCTGACAATACCTCTTCTGATAATACTGGGAGGCCTGCCTGCAACCGCTGCAAACGCTTCGAACAGGGTGGCTATACTGCTGCAGAATGTTATTGCCGCACGGAACTTCAGAAGACACGGATTCAGGGATATAAGGCAGGGAATCAAGCTGGGATTATCAGCCATGGCAGGTGCTGTCATAGGATCGATGATAGCATTGGACGTACCCGAAAACGTCTTTCGTACCATCCTTTCGGTCATCATGGTTCTTGCGCTTGTCGTAATCCTCCACACGAACAGGAAGAAGTGCGCTGAGCATATATCCGAACAGCTACGGCATCCCGTTCTTCAGGTATTCATGTTTTTTTTCATAGGCATCTACGGCGGTTTCATCCAGGCCGGGACCGGTTATCTCGTGATCTGTTCGCTTTCGATCATCGGAGGACTTTCACTCGTTAAAACAAATAGTCTGAAGATCATAATCATTGCAGCCTATCTTATTCCATCAATACTGGTTTTTCTTCTCAATGGAGAGATCCGCTGGTTTCCAGCTTTAGTCCTTGCAGCCGGGACATCCATAGGCGGATGGTTCGGCTCAACTTTTGCTATCAGGAAAGGCGACAGATGGATAAAAATAATTCTGGTAGCAGCGATTCTTGTAATGGCGGCCAAGATGATCGGGTTATTCTGATGAGCTGTCGTCCGTTACCGTAAGAACATCCTTTATTACAGTTGAGATGTCCTGCAACCGGTAAGGTTTCTGAAGGAAACCTGCGAGTTTCTTGCCGGCGAACCTGTGCATTACGTCCTTCCTGCTGAAACCGCTGGAAATGATATCCGGGATATCGGTACGAATACGCCGGATCTCACGATACACTTCGTCACCGCTTAGGTGCGGCATAGTCAGATCCAGAACTACCAGCACTATATCCTCCGCGTTCTTCCTGAATAGATCAACCGCCTGCAGACCATCTTCAGCCGAAATAACTTCAAATCCAAGATGCTCAAGCATATTTCGTCCTACAGCAAGTACTGTATCCTCATCATCGGCAAACAGGACAGTTCCCTTTCCAGTCCACATCTCTTCTGTAGCCCCTTCACCGGAATGGAGATTATCCGGATCAGGTCCGGGATAAACCGGGAAAAGAACCTTGACTGTTGTCCCCTCACCCGGTTCGCTGTAGACTTTTATTGCTCCTTTATGACTCCGTATTATTCCGAGAACGGATGACAAACCCAGCCCTCTTCCAGCTTGTTTTGTAGTGAAGAAAGGTTCGAAGAGCTGTGTCTTGATCGACCTGTCCATACCGCAACCCGTATCAGACACTTCAACGTAGACATACATATCCTCACATATCTCAGAAGAAAGTTCGGTGGTTTGAAGATATGCGGAATCACAATAAAGCGCTCCCGTTGTTATTGAGATCACTCCGCTCACAGAGGCTATGGATTCAGAAGCGTTGGTAATAAGGTTCATGAGGATCTGCCTTATCTGAGCGGCATCCGCCATTATCTGAGGCAGCTTATCCGCAAGCCTGAATTTGAGAACTGCCTTCTTTGAGATACTCACTTCCAGGAGGTGTGTGAGTTCGATAACGATCCTGTTCAGGTCAAGAGGCAGTATTTCGAAATCACTTCTTCCTGAATAGGCAAGCATCTGTCTAGCGAGATCAGCTGCGGTAGTAGCAGCATTGACGATGTTATTCAGAGAACCCTTTGCAGGGCTGGTTTCAGGAATAGCCATAAGTGCAAGATCGGCATTCCCCAGAATAGCCATAAGGATATTGTTGAAATCATGGGCTATGCCGCCTGCAAGAACCCCCAGACTTTCCAGTTTCTGTGTATGCTGAATCCTTGCCTGCAGTTCAAACCGCTCGTTCTCAGCGTTTCTCCGAGCTGTAATATCTCGCACAACCGCTATAACACTTTCGCGGTCGTATGGAGCCAGCCTTGCTTCAAAGAATCCATGCCCCGACCCAACATCAAGCTCGTATTCCACCGACTGTACTTCCCCGGTTTCAAGTGCCATTTTCAGACAGTTCAGTACTTCCTGGAGTTTTTCCTGTTCAAAGCCGAGTTCAGATAGATTGCTTCCTATTATCGTGTCTGAAGGGAGAGCCAGTGCGCTATCGTCCTCGACCCAGAAATCCACGTATGCACCATCGCGCGTGAATACAAACATCATATCAGGCATTGTTCTTAGAAGGCTTTCCATGTTCCTGACGCTCTGGTGAAGCTTCTGCTGAGTATTCTTCAGTTCGGTAATGTCAAGGAAGGAACATATGCTGGTAGTGGTTCCCGGGATCAGATCCACATTCAGATGTACATCCTTCAGGTTGTTATTTCTATCGATCATCTGAAACTCGTACTCATTCGGTAAAGATCTCTCCCTGCTGCCGTTTTCTGTATGGTGCTTCAGCATTTTCTTAAGGTCGGCAGGAGCAACGAATTCCGTCCATTTCATCTTTCCGCAGATCTCATCGGCAGAATAGCCGGACAATCTCTCAAATCCCCTGTTTACGAGCAGTATTGTCAAATCGTTGTTCACAATGGCTGTTGCAGTACCTGTGTTCTGAAAAACAACCCGGTATCTTTCTTCGCTTTCCCTGAGAGCCTCTTTAGAATTATGCCAGTCGGTTATATCTACTGCGATGCCGCCTATCATGGGTTCGCGACCCTCCCTGTCGATCCGGAAGGAGTGTATCTCAAAGGTGAATTCCCTACCATTATGGAGCTGCAACTTCTTCTCATAGATATTGCATCCGTCTGCCAGTGTTTTCTTATCATCCTCTATCATCCCGCGGGCGTAATCATCTGGAAACAGAAGATCCGGAGTCTTGCCAACCCATTTTTCTTCCGGACCAAAGGCATCCGTGAAATATCTGTTCACGTGAAGGTACTTCGAATGGCTGTCCCTTACGAAGGCTGCCCCCGGAAAATGGTCAAGGAATGCCTGCAGAAGCACATCAGACTCACTGAAGGGCTTCGTGGATCGATTATTCTTCGACATATTCCTCCTGTGGGTCCTGTGTAAGCAGTACTGCTGAGTATTGACTATATTGTATACTGATATGATTCTGCAAGTGTGAACTTAAGCCCATGAATCCTTTTGAAGAAAATCAATGTTCACTCGGGAGGTTCCAGGAAGTGTCATACTTGAAAATCCTCTACAGAAAACTCTTTCCCCCTCTATTCACCGTAAGAATAAAGAGCGGGGAAGCCTGCCTCGCGAATGGTAAACTCACAACTTCATTTCTGGGGGACTGCACGGAGATTGCCCGGAAGAATAGAATACCTTCAGGATGGATATGGGGCTGCAGTTCACCAGGAGGGACAAGACTGGAATTCTCTTCGGAAATAAGCAAGAGGGACAGGCAGCGCTTTCGGAATGCTGCAGGAGTCCACAGGTTATGAAAGAGTCCATGTACTGCAGGATATATTCGGTAGTGAACATGGTTCCTCCGGGCAAGGTAGCAACCTATGGACAGATAGCAAGGATAGCGGGAAGATGCTCCGCCCGGAACGTCGGCTATGCAATGTCATCTGTTTCTTCCGATAGCGATGTGCCATGGCACAGGGTCATTAACAGCAGGGGAAGGATAAGCGTCAGAAGCCATGGAGAAGAATGCACGGCACAGAGCAGAATGCTGGAGTCCGAAGGCGTTGTTTTCAGTGATGGGGGAACTGTCGACCTTGAATCATTCGGCT
>QNDS01000043.1 GCA_003644925.1 Candidatus Fermentibacterota bacterium | reverse complement strand
TACCGCCAGCCCGTAAGGGGTTCCGGTGTAGCCCGATGCAGGGTTGTTCTGCCAGGTGGCTCCACCGTCCAGAGTGTAGTGGAATGTATATGCGCTGTTCTGGTATCCCATGCAGAAAACCCTGTTTGCATCGCTGGGGTCTACTGCTACCGCCCTTACGTAACCGTAACCGGTCCCGCTGTACAGCTCGTGCCTTGTCCAGTTGGTGCCGGCATCGGTCGAAACCGAAACAACTCCCGTGTAAATGGGAGAATCGTATTTGTAACCGCAGCTCCAGACGGTGCTGCCGTGTTCATGAACCATATCGTAACCGTCACTGTAGTAAGATTCCTGCAACGACCAGACGGAACCTCCGTCTGTGCTCCTGTAGAGCTCTGAGTTGCCTCAACCAGTGCCCTCAAGAGCCAGTATCGTATCCTGTACGGCTACAATGGCGCAGAAATCACCGCATGCGAGGGGGGTTGTCACCTCCTGCCAGTTCAGTGAGGATCCGTCTTCTGCCTTGAACAGGCCCAGGTCCTCCATGTTCATGAATACCCAGCCGTTCACGTGTTCCATCGCGAGAACCTTGCCCACAAGCAGTCCTGTGTTATGCGGGCTCCAGGATGATCCCGAGTTCGAGCTGTAGTAGAAGCCGGCTGAGCTTCCCGTATAGACCAGGGAACTGTTCGCAAGATCCGGAGCGATCCATTTGATGTCGGCTCCGCCCAGCCCGGAGCTTATCGTGGTCCAGGTGATGCCTCCGTCTGTGCTGCGGTATGCAACTGAAGAGGCGGTGCTGTAAACGAGATTGTTGTCAGCGCTGCTGAAGGATATGTCGTAGTTGTAGCTCTGATTTCTCATGTTGGCCCAGGTTGCGCCGCTATCTGTTGACCTCCACATGTTGGATAGAGATCCTGAAAGCATGACAGCCGGATTTGCCGGATGAAAAGCGGCACCGTTCATGTAATAGGTTGCAGATGGAGGTGTAACATCGGTGAAGGAAGTCCCCCCGTTGGTTGACAGAAAGAGGTAGGGGGCATATGCCGCATTGTACTCGTATCCCCCTACCAGAATGTGATCAGGGTTGGATGGGGACACATCGATGCATCTTCCGTAGGAAGTGTAGCCGGTGGCGAGAACGGGAAGGCTGCTCCAGTTTACTCCGGCGTCTGCGGAGTGATAGAAGGTCATGTCCCAGTTGCTTCCGTTGTACTTGTAGCCGGATGCAAAAACCTCTTCACCATCTGTAGGGTGTGCAACCGCATCGTAGAAGTATGTATTGGAGAAGTATGTTTCGCTCCAGTTCATGCCGTTGTCGGAGGATGTCCATACTCTGCTGGAACCGACAGCGACCAGCTTACCGGTTGCGGTCATCACCATATCGTAGGGTGTTCCGTTTGTGAAAGAGGATATAGTGCTCCAGCTGTTTCCGCCATCGGTGGAACGGACTACCTGTGTGGGGTTGTACCCCGACAGGGCGAAGAGAGTGCCCGCTTCCGCGGTGGACTGCAGAACGGCTTTCACCTCACCGCCCTCTGGACCCACCGATTCCCATGGGCCGTAGCTCACAAGAGGCAGTATCAGTAAAATAAGAATATTCATACTTATCCTTTCATTTATTATGTAGCGTTCCTGTATGAAATACACATAATACTCCTGGTTCATGATGTAAATACGTTAAGTATCGATGTAACATGCACACCGGCCCGGGTCCGGCAGATGACTCTCCTGTCAGGATTGCGGGTAGGCAATTCTGCGAGTATCTATTGCTCAACAGTATTTCAGAGTAATGAGGAGGAGAGTTTGACCGGTCCGCAGATATTCGTCACAGTTGTGCTTGCAGCAGTTATAGTGCTTATTTATTCCCGCAAGCTCACAGCCCCGGTGATATTCATTTCCGCGGCGGCTGTTCTTACCATCGGCAGCGTTATTACACCTGCTGAGGCTCTGGCGGGTTTTGCGAATGATGCCATAGCCGTGATGCTTATGCTCATAATCCTGAGCGAGATCATGCGGAAGACCGGTTTTCTGGAATGGATTTTCGAGAGAAAGATGAACATCTCCGGGAGCTATAGAACGTTTCTGAGCCAGATGATGCCCTTCGTAGCGGGTAGTTCAGCCTTCATGAACAACACACCCATAGTGGCCATGATGATCCCATTCGTTGGTGACTGGGGGAAAAAGCACGGCATTCCTGCATCCAAACTCCTTATTCCTCTCTCCTGGGCTGCCATCCTCGGCGGAACGGTAACCCTTATAGGAACCTCAACGAACATGATAGTGAACAGCCTTGTTGTTGGAAGCGGTCACACGGAGCTGCCCATTCTGGCATTCGCGCCTGTCGGGCTGATGCTCCTCACGGGAGGAATGCTGTACATTATCCTCTTCGCCTGGAGGCTTCTTCCGGCAAGAAAGAATCCCTCGGAGAGTTTCGCCGAGAGTCCGAGGGAGTACGTTACAAATCTCATACTCCAGCCCGGTTCATCTCTGGTGGGAAAAACTGTCGAAGAGGCGAAGCTCCGGAATATCAAGGGGCTGTTTCTGGTGGAGATAATAAGGGAGGAGAGAGCTATCGCGCCTGTCTCCCCCTCCGAAGAACTCCATGCCGGAGACGAGCTGGTGCTGGCAGGCATCACCTCTGCTGTAGCCGAGCTTGCGGGCACGTACAGGGGGCTGAAGCCTACGCCTGGTTTTGAACTGCCGGATCACGAGAAACTGGAAGTTATAGAGGTCGTTGTATCCTCAAGATCCACACTTATGGGCATGATGGTCCGGGATACTGATTTCCGCGGGCGGTACAATGCCGCAATACTTGCCGTTCACAGGCAGGGGGAGAAGCTGGGCGGCAAGATCGGAGAGATCAGGCTCCGCCCTGGAGACCTGCTTCTTCTGGTGACAGGAGGGGATTTCGGGAAGAGGGTTGCAGGATCGGATGATCTTTTCGTGATCTCCATGATACGGGAGATACACAACATAAACCTGAAGAAATCAGTATTCATCCTGGTTGCCAGCTTTTCATGCATAGTCCTTTCCATACTGGGTCTGGTTCCCCTGTTCAAATCTCTGCTTGCGCTTCTGGCGGTATTTCTGATATCCGGCATACTCTCTCTTCCGGAGTTGAAGCGGAGCCTGAACATGAACCTGCTCGTAATCGCGGCATTCGCCCTGGCGGTTGGAAGGGCGGTTGATGTTACCGGACTCGGTGCGCTTTTCTCAGATACTGTTGTCCATATTTTCGAGCCTCTTGGTACTGTGGGTGTTCTGGCGGCGGTCTACATCGTTACCAATCTTCTGGCGGATTTCATCACTACCGCAGCAGCCGCATCGATCGTTTTTCCATTCGCAGCCTCGGCTGCGGTTTCCCTGGGGATAGACGGAACACCGTTCTTCCTGGCGGTTGCCTACGGCGCCGCAGCGAATTTCATTACACCGATAGGATACCAGACCAACCTGATGGTATACGGCCCCGGAGGTTACAGGTTCAAAGATTTCATGAAAGCGGGGCTTCCGCTGAAGATCATCTGCGCTATTATTGCGATAGGAGGCCTCGCCCTTGTATACGGACTATGATTTTCAGCCGGGACTGTTTCGTCCTTATAGTACGCAGAGTTGACAATCAGGGCAATACTATCTATGAAATATGGTGAAGTTTGCCGCTGTGGGTTCGTAACAGGGCATTCCAACAGGAGGTAGCTTATGATCCTTGTTTGTCTGATGATCTTTTCACAGGCGCCGCTGAACCTCGATGGGGGTATACTCTCATCGAACAGCATTGTCATTAACGAATTCATGTCACACCCGAACAGCTCATGTACAGAAGCTGATGGTGAATGGATAGAGCTTTT
The DNA here is from genome assembly GCA_003644925.1 of Candidatus Fermentibacterota bacterium. Classification (GTDB taxonomy): domain Bacteria; phylum Fermentibacterota; class Fermentibacteria; order Fermentibacterales; family JCC-6; genus Aegiribacteria. The sequence goes on along the minus strand of QNDS01000043.1, from coordinate 13,850 downwards.
CAACAACACCAATGACTGGATCAACCTTTCAGACTGGGTGCTTGAGAATAATTACGGCGAGGAAATCACACTTGCTACTTACCTGCTTCCCCCCGGCGGATACTATGTTCTCGGAGCTTGTGGAGACGAATCCCTTAACGGCGGCTATAAACCCAATTATGTGTACAGCGGTTTCACCATTCATGAGTCCGGCAGTATTGTATTATTCAACAGTGCCAGGCTCCTGGTAGACGAGATCGAGTACAACGGCGGCTGGCCGGTTCAGGCCGGTTTCTCCTGCGAGAGGATTAACCCCGGATGGGTTTCCAACCACCCCTCAACATGGGATCTCGCAACCGTTAGCTTCGGCAGTGGAGACATGGGAACACCCGGCTCCCAGAACAGTGTTTATGAGAACTCATTTGCTCAGAACAGCTGGGCTTTCATCAAGGCTTTTGTAGAGTAGCCTGAACGGAAAGACATTCTTGAAAATATTTATGATGGTGATACTCGCCTCTGTGGCGGGTTCTCTTTATTCGGCGGATCCGCTTGTCGTTTTCTTCATCGACCCGACCTTTGCGGAGTATTCAGGCGATGCCATTCTGGTCTGTACTCCCGGGGGCAGGAATTACATTATCGATGCTGGAATGTACAGCGGCTACGAGCCTCCCTGGGATTGCGGTCTGGAGAGAGTTCTTCCTCTGCTTGACAGCCTTTCAATCACTTACCTTGATGGAGCCGTGGGAACCCATCCCCATGCCGATCATATAGGCGGGATGATATCGGTCTACGAGAGCCTTCCCGTTGTAACTGCCTACGATTCCGGCTGGCCCTACTCAGCAAGCTGGACCTATGAGAATTACCTGCAGGCTATCTGGGACAACGGTTCTGATTACGTCACCCCGCGCAGGGGAGACGTTCTGGACTGGGGTCCTGAGCTCACGGTTGAAGTTCTTCACCCCGTTGACCCGCTGTCGCCTTCCAACGCCAATAACGCGTCCATCGTGATCAGGCTTACCTACGAAGATGTATCATTCCTTTTCACCGGAGACCTGGAAACGAACGGCGGAGAGGATGTGATCCTGGCAGCGCTCTCAACGGGAGAGATAGAGGATATATCCGCAGATGTACTGAAGGTCGGACACCACGGCTCGCACACTTCTACCTGTTCTCAGTGGCTTTCAGCTGTGAACCCTTCAATTGCCGCTATCTGCCTGGGCGCCGGAAATCCCTACGGACATCCCCATACGGAGGTAATGAACAGGCTCGAGGGCAGCGGGATAACTGTTTACAGGAACGATCTGGACGGAACTTTCTACCTTTCCTCTGAAGGCTCGAGTGTATACTTCAACACAATGCCTCCCGACACCGGAGGTCCCGAACCTGTCAATACTTACGCTGTCTATCCCAGTCCTGCCACTACGCAGGCAACCTTTGCATGGAATTCTGAGGATGCTCAGCACTGCGGTATAACCGTTTTCAACCTTAATGGAGAAAAAGTATTCGATATACAGGCCGCCGGCGGCACATTCACCTGGGATTTAAGTACCGATGCCGGGGTGGCTTCCCCCGGGCTGTATGCAGCGGTTTTCAGAACGTCGGGAGGTGAGGTATTTACCGAGTATTTTACTGTTTCGCGCTGATCTTTTCCGCCATGACCTCATTCGCGGGTGATACAGGTACGGCTGATCTGCTCGTTATATCCGCACCTGGATTTCCATCGGTGATGATGATGGGACCTGCGGGAAAGGCTCTTGCAGCGGGACCGGAAGCCGTTACAGGCAACCCGGCGATGATCGTATCGGGCTTCACGGCTGCGGGAGGCACATGGAATCTGCAGACAACCGGGATTTCCGTGGCAGGGGGCTTTTCTGTCGGCCCGGATTTGAGTGTTTCCGGAGGACTGACTTACCTTGGAAGGGGAGGAATACTCCGCAGGGATGAAACCGGTTCAGTTACAGGAGAATACTCGTTCGTATCCGGTACTGCTCTTGCAGGAGTATCGTTCCCGCTTACATCATGGCTTCGAGGCGGGGTTTCGGCCGGGATCTCCTGGGAGAATATTGCAGAAGAGGGAGGTACCGGACTGACATGCAGCGCCGGGCTCCGAACCGATCTTCAGAACGGCATGAAAGCCGGCATCGCGATATCCGGGATCGGGCAGGCTCCATCCTGGAACGGCATCAGGAAGAATATGCCTGCAGAGGTATCCGCAGGCGTAAGCTATCCGTTCGGATCGATACTTACGGGTTTTGCAGGGGGCAGGATAGGGTTTTCCACTTCTGACACCTATGGAGGCGGCCTGAGGATCGAGTATGCGGACCTTGCTCTTTCCGCAGGTTACGGGTACGCCCCGGATGAAGATGAGATAAGCGGATTCTTCGCAGGGGTGCAGTACTCTTACATCTCAAACGGAACTTATACGATAGAGGCTGCAGTTTCACAGAGAGATGATCTGAGCTGGCCTGTCTTCGCGGGGATCTCAATCTCTCTTTAGTCCCGGACTATGCCGTTGATCCGGTCTGCTTCCTTCTGAAAGAGTTCACGGAATTTCATAGCCAGCGCAGGGTCGTATTCGGGAAACTCATCGGATCCCACTCTTGGAGTCCAGTAGCCTTCCATCTCCAGCCACTCTGCATGAGTGAACCCGTTTTCCGCGATGACTATCAGATGATCGATCTTACTGGAAGGATCAGCGGGGTCCTTCCGGAGCGCCATCTCAGCGTGCACCTTCGTATACTGCTCAAGGCTGCCCGGCTCACCGCCGCCCCTCATGTCAGCCTGTGCAGCCTGGAAAAGCGGCATGAATGCCATGGCTGTTTTTCCCATATCCGCGGGATCCTGCATCTTTGCGGTGAAGTACTCCTTCGCATCCTTCCAGTCCCCGGGGCTTACTCCCTGCGCAAGCGCTATGTCGTTTTCCTTCTGGATATCACCGCCCGTGTCAGCCATAAGGGCGCAGAGTATGGCGTATTTCTCAAGGGTTACATTGACTTCATCCATCTGAATCCCCTCACTGTTTATGTGTTCGCAATTGCTGCGCAATCATCCTGCAGGTGCCGCAAGTGGCGTCTGATCCCCTAGAACTTGCTTGCGGAGGAGTAGCTTTCGAGGTTGTAGTTAATTTCGCGAGCGGGCATGGGCAGCCTGTCAAGCGGAACACCGGACTCTTTGAGGAATTTCTCGGCGAGAGAGCCGTGGTAATCGGAGAAGACCGCTATCCGCTCGATACCCGCTGCAAGAAGAGCCTTTGCGCACGTTGTGCAGGGCATATTCGTTACGTAAGCGGTGGCTCCGTCAATAGAGATGCCGTGCCGTGCTGCCTGGGCTATTGCATTCATCTCCGCATGGTTCGTTCGGACGCAGTGATCATCGACTATGAGGCATCCTGCATCATCGCAATGTGCAAGACCCGGAAGAGAACCGTTGTAGCCGGTGGAGAGCACGTACTTGTCCTTAACCAGCACACATCCGCAGTGCATCCTGGGGCAGGTTGCCCGCTCGGAGGCGAGCATTGCGAGTTTTAGAAAATATTCATCCCAGGATGGTCTCACAGAGGCCCCCTTTGTCAGTTAGAGGTTCAGGCTCCGGGAGAATGATTCAACTATTGAAAGGCGTAGTCAAGCTGGAATCCCAGTTCCGTTCTGGAGTTTCCTTCGGTTTCCTCCCAGCCGGAGCCGAGAAAATCGGCATCCTCAACGATCTTTCGCTCAACAGCTCCCCGAAGATAAAAACCCTCCGATAGTTCTGCGGCAGCCCCGAAGAAGAAGAGGAAGCTCCTGTTGTAAAGCGCTGTAGATCCGAATTCCCCCGGGAAAGAGAAAGCACCTGCGTACACTCTGGAATTGTACCCGTCCGTTGAGCATGCAGCGCCGCCAAGGTCGAGGGTCAGCCAGTTCCGGGGAGTGTACCGGAGTTTCATTTCTATTCCTGCTCCGGTTTCGGACGAGTCCTCAGGAGAGCTGGTCCATCCGGTTATCTGGATCTTTGTTGTTATCTTGAGCCTGTTCTGAGGCTGCCAGGTAGTGCCTAGCCATGTCCGAGCGGATGCGCAATCCGTTTCGGTTCTGGTTCTGATGCCCGCGGCGGCCTCCATGCTCCAGGGGAAACGGTATTCGGCTTGAAGGGAAGCGAGGAGCAGGCTGCTGTCCTGGTTGAAATAGGTGCCTGTTCCCGCCTTCAGAGCCATACGAGGGAACATTTTCCAGCGGAAACCGTAGCATATCCCTATATCACATTCTCTTGAAACGGGTGGAGAGGTTCTGTCCGATGGGTAACCGGGAGGGTTGCGCAGCACGGTGAGCATGTGTCTGAATTCGGAAAATTCCTGAGAGAGGGAGCCCCAGGCAGCAATTGATGTCCCGGAAGAATCGACCCCGGCCGCTGCTTCGCCCGCCAGATTGAGGGACCCGATGTCCGCATTCCAGTCGCTCCCGCACCGAAACCAGCTGTACTCCGGTGTTTCGCTCCGGGAAGCGGCTGCGGCAGTTATTCCCAGATGCTGCCATGAGATGCGGACCGCTGCCAGTTTTTCTGTGTAGACGTTCCTGCCGAGCAGTTCCGATGCGGTTCTGTGGTACCCGCCCCCAATGGAGTCGATAGGGGAGAGAGCCGTAAGTACGGAAATATCCATTCCGCCCGCCTGCAGCATTATCCCGATTCCCGTAAGAGGTTCGGCACGGCAGCCCCAGGGGGATGTTGCTGGTTCTATGCGGTTTCTAGAATTCGGAGGTTTGTACATGGATAGCTCGCTGAGGCTGGAGAACCGTCCGGGGAAAGACATGACCAGCCCGGTGCCAAGATCGGCTTTCAGCCATCCGGCGGAGACTGAACGGACAGGATAGTTCTCCGGTGTCCAGGATGCTCCGCCGGCGATGATGTCTGCCCATTCCTCACCCCTTGCTTTGTCTGTAAGTAAGATGAACTGCATGAGTTCGGACTGGAACCTGAACCTGCTGTAAAAATCGAATTCGTTTCCGGTGTAGTAATTCTCAAGCGTTCCCCTGCAGCCCGGAAGGCGCCTCTGAAGCCTGAACCTTAAGTCACCCCCGGCGGACGCCAGGCACGAAAGTATGAAAAGCGCGATCAGGAAGGGTAAGCCTCTCATTCCACCACCAGGTATTCGCTGAGGACCGAGAGGATGGAAGGGCCTATGCCCGGAACATCTGACAGGTCGCTTACGGATGAAACGGGCCCGCTGAGGCGGAGCCATGAGATTATCGCGGATGCCTTGGAAGGGCCGATCCCCGGGATAAGCTGCAGCTCCTCTTCCGTTACGCTGTTAACATCGATCGGGAACTGAACGCCGGGCTGTTCGTCCTGTTCATCCGCTCCGGTCAGATCCAGCACGGAAGGATCCGAAGAGCAGTGCCCCCAGCACAGAGCTATAGAATGCGTGCCGGGAAGGGAGGCATGTTCACCGTATCCGTATTCCAGGCTCAGAGCGGACAGCGACAGTTCCAGGGCTGCCCAGAACCTTGCGGGGTCGGTTTTTATTCCGGTGGCGATGCTGAGCATGGGAGAGGGGGAGAATGCCGTATGGAAGGTGTATTCAATGTCGAGCTCCTCCTGTCTTCCTGCTCCAAAGGCGCAGACCACGTTCTGCACCGGAGCCACTCCGACAGCAAGCTCAAGCGAGCGAGGGGCAGCCGGGTCGCCCGAGCTGCCGAGATCCGTCCGGAAGACGCTTCGCAGCAGCGCTGTTGAAAAGAACCCTTCAACCGGGGACCATACGGCGGAAACATCGGCCGAAGCGCCTGTTGCACTGCTGTACCCGCTTATCTGAAGCCTTCTTAAGGAAATGGAGCCTCCCACCACAATTCCGCTCATCAGTTTCCAGGCGCCGCCTGCCGTAGCGGTGGCTTCGGTGTAGGCATCATCTCCCGATAGTGAGATCACCCCTCCGATGGCGTACCTGCTGAACATCAGGCATCCGGCAACGGCGGTTCGATCGAGCCTTGTAAGGCTGAAAGGGCGCGAAACGGAGGCTGCTATGCCATGCCCTTCAAGCAGACCCATGCATGCCGGATTGGCAGCAAGAACGAGCGGCGTTCGGGGAAAAAGTGAGGACGCGATGCCGCCCTGCAGCCAGGGGGACTCGAAAACCGGCTCGAATGCTGCCATACAGCAAAAAACTGTAATGATTAAGAGAATAACTGTTGTTCTCATGTAAAGAGTTTACACATTAATCGCACTGATTTCAAGTGCTAAGAATAACGAGGTTGACAATCGGGGCGTAAAATGCAAGTCTATCATGTTGATTAATGCATAGCCGTTCAACCGGTTCATTTTGCACTACGGGAGAAAACAGATGCGTTCTTGGGAAGACGCTCCCGCGTTGCAGCGGGGCAGGTGCAGGCTTACGCATCTGGCCTGCAGAGTATTAGAAAAAAGATTTCCGAATTCAAGCGATCCCATTGAGGACTGGCTTCCGCATGAGCCGGACTGGTCACGCGAACTTCCGGATATAGACATACTCCGGCGTGAGCTTGCGGCACTTGAAAACCGCGGCGGGAAGATCGTTCTTTACGGGCACGATGACATGGACGGCATCACCGGCATCTATGCAGGCAAGAGGATACTTGAGGGCGAAGGGTTTGAAGTCGTACCTCTGATGCCCAGAAGGGCAACCGATGATTACGGTCTCCTTCCGGAGAGGATGGAGGGAGTCCTGCTTCCCGGTGATCTTCTGCTTACTGTGGATTATGGATGTTCAGCCCTGCGCGGTGTTGAATGGGCGGTTGACCTTGGCGCCAGAGTCGTCATCACGGATCATCACACGCTGAATCACCCCCTCCCGCCTGCTCATGGAATGATAAACCCTCAGAGAACGGGTCCTCCCGCAACATACATGGCCGGCTGCTCGGTTCTTTACGCTGCACTTATATCCATCTATCCGCGATGGGAGAACCAGCCTGAGCTCCTTACAGCAATTGCCCTTGGAACCGTATCGGACCGTGTGCCGTTTCTGGGACCTAACAGGTATCTGCTGGAGCAGTTCAGAAAGATCGATATCGGCGGGCTGCAGGGCGGGATGGCAGTGCTTGCCGAAACCTGGCCCGCCAGGGAAAGGGCCTGGACAGGCTCCATGGTCCGGCACGCCGTTACGTCGGTGGTTGGAAAGGGGGAAGACTCGGGAATCGATATCCTCCTTGATTTCATGAACGATGAAAACTACAAACAGTGCCGGAAAATCTGGAAGCGGCTTAAGAAAAACAGCAGGCGAAGGGCTCATCTGATGTCCGATGTATTCTCAAGGGCCATACAGAGAAGGGATGATCAGGCTTCCGCTTACGGCATGAACCTCGTTTACCTTGATCATATCCCCGATGGGATGGGCGGAACCCTCGCGAGCAAAATTACGAGGATCACCAGCCGGGGCACGATTATCGTATCTCACAGGGGGGGTAAGCTCGTGGGCGAAGCCCGTTCCCACGGAGACTGGGATATGGCCGGTTTTCTGGTAAGCATGGGGGATGTATTCAGCAGTGCCGGGGGGCATAAGATGGCAGCAGGATTCAGCTGTGAGAAAGCGTCCTGGAGCGAGCTCCGGGAGCTGCTCCTTTCGAATATGGTCGAGTATCCGGTGAACCCTGTACCTATACCGCACATCGATCTTGTAGTCGATGAGCTTCCTGATCCGGCGGAGTTTCTCTGCCTTGCACCGTTCGGCGGCAGGTTCCTTCCCCCTGCGGTTAAAAAGGGAACGATGAGATACCTGATGAACATCGGGGAAAATTCCGTGAGCTGGTTCATAACTGAAGAGAGCGGCGATTAGCGGGGTCGGACGCCACTTGCGGCACTCAGGACCGGATATCATCGATTTATTACTGATTCCTGCTATCAAGCTTTTGAAGAATTTATCCAGGCAGATAAACAGAAAACCGGCAGAATTGATCTGCCGGTTTCTGATTACGGTTTGTCCGTTCTAAATTATGATGTCGCTGTCGTCCCTTGGTTCGATCTTGTAGTTATCGCGTGAGTACCATAGTAATCCTGTAAAACTTGAAATGGTATCGCCTACAGCCGGGACGTAGGTGAAATCACCCATTGTGCCGGCATAGCATTCTCCACTTCCGTCATCGATAGCCCATGTATAGTAAGGAAGTCCGATCTGCGTAACATCAAGATCGGTAACGGTTACAAACACGGATTCCCATTGTTCAGGGGTAACGGCTGTTGCAAGATCACCGGTGATCATCTGCTCGGGGGCTGGAAGTGAATGTCCGCTTGAATGAACAACATATGATATCGGGTACTTAAGCTCGGTCACTCCGAAGTACTCGTCCACAACACCGGTTACCGTGACACTGTCACCTCTTACTAAACCTGCGAGATCATCTCCATACATAAGCAGACCGCTCCAGGGTCCTCCGCCTGCATCGGCAAGAGCGCCGTAGGTTGAAGATGAAACAGCAGTGTAATCATCCGGGTCGGCGGTTACTATCCCGGTAACGCTGACAGTCTGTCCGTTGAAGGGTGATGTCTCCTGCTGTCCCTGGATCTCGTAGCAGGTGTAGACGTTTCCGCCGCCTCCACCGTGTATGGTGATATCGTTGTTGTCCCGGGGCTGAATGCGCCATTCATCGTATTCGTAGAAAAGCGGGCCCGTAACATCAACTGTGTCGCTTACAGAGGGTTCCGTGATACTTCCACGAGTACCCATATGGCAGCTGCCGCTGCCGTCATCGATCTCGTAGCTGTTTGCGTTCGCAACAAGGACGATCGCGTCGGTCACCGAAATAACAACACTTTCGTACTGTTCTTCGCAGGCCTGAGCGGTTGTGAGCTCGATTGCATCGGGGAGAGTATGACCGGTTGAGATAACCTGGACATCTGTAGGGAAGGTCAGTTCTGTCAAACCATAGAACTCATCAACGGTTCCGGAGATAGTTATGCTGTCTCCCCTTACGAGTGCAGCTACACTGTCTCCGTATAAAATAAGTCCGCTCCATGGGCCACCGCCTGCATCACTTATAAATGCGTACGCACCAGTGGTGGAGTACAGCTCATCTCCGCCTGTGGTTACTATTCCGGTAACCGAAACAATCTGGTCGTCGTAAGGGGAAGAAGCTGCCTGTCCCTGAATATCGTAGCAGGTGAGGTACCCGCTGCTGCTGCCCGAATCGGCGATTACAACCTGCACTTCGTTGCTCCATGCAGTGTTGCTGCCTGTATTCTTCGTCTGTACCGCGTAGTAGTAGGTTTCTCCCCATGAAAGACCGGTATCACTGAATGTAGTGTCGGAAACGTTGGATGATGTTCTGATCGGGGTGGAAGGGGGATTGCCGGAGATTCCCGAGGTAGCTGACCTGTAAAGGTTGTACTCGGAGAAATCGTTATCCGGGCAGGCGCTCCAGGATGCGAAAACGGTGTTGGTGGTTCCCGAAGTGGCCGAAAGGGTTGATGCCGTGGGATTATCACCGGGGCCTGCGGGGTTTTCGTCATCTCCGCAGGAGATCGCTATCATGATAGCTATAATGGCAACAAATGGTATAAACCATTTTATGTTCTTCATTTGCGAAAAGTCTCCTCTCAATAATTGGTTGTGTCAAATCAATAACACCGGAAAAGTATTAAAGTTCGAGCTGTTTTTTCAGCAGCTTCATGACAAGATCTCTGAACTCCGGGTCAGATCCGTCCTGAAGGTCTATGTTTATCGATATTCTGATCCCCGGGCTTCCGTTCTGACCCCGAAGGACCTCTGCCTTCACCTTGTCAGCCGGCTGGGCCTTTCCGGTTTTTTTTGCTGATGCGGCCTTTTTAGCGGGTTTCGCTGGTTTTTCTCCCGGCTCTGCGTCGGCCAGATTCAGCAGGTCGAGATTAGCCAGATCGCAGAGAACCTTGAATGTCAGTATCATGTAAGCCACATTGGGATCGGAGTCACCCGTTTCGACCCTGAAGTACTCCATCAGGATCGAGCCGTCCTCCTTATGTGCGTCCGGGAATCTCTTGAACAGGGATCCGTACGCTGCTCTTACAGAATCCCTCAGGATCTGCGGGGCATGCTTGGGGTCAAGGGATTTTTTCCAGAGAACCGAGGGCTGTCCGTTGTCATCAATGAAGCCCAGGAAGAGAAGGAGCTTCAGAAGTCCGTCATCAACCTCCCGCTTGAATCCGAGGCTTACGAGGTAGTCATGGTCGATCAGTTTTGGGGGATCGGTTCTGGCTACAGTACTTAGCAGCAGTTCGATGCTGCCGGGATCATGCAATATCGGAAAATCCATTGTGTGCCTCCGGTAAGCTAATTGTTATTGTTCAATTTATAAAGCATCCGGAGAGTTTATGCTAGGAGAGACAGCGGGGAGAATCGGACCGGGTCTCGTGTTCTACTCCTCTTCCCGAACGGCAATTACAGCCAGGTCCGAACCCTCTGTCCAGAGGATGCTCTCCGCCCTTGTCACATTCATAATATCGTCCTGAAGCATTTGGAGCCCGCTGTGATCTTCGGGCGGGGCAATTATCTCGAGAGCCTTAAGGGGGGCTGCCATACTGAGGTTCTGCTCACTCTTGAATTTCCTTGCTTTCTCGATGATCTGCAGGCTCATGTCGCCATACTTCAGCGCTTCGCCGTCCATGAAGTCCGGATCCGGCCAATCGGCCACATGAAGGCTCTCGTGACCTTCGGACTCCCTGAAGAGCGCCTGGTACAGTTCTTCCGTTACATGCACCAGTACCGGAGCGAAAAGCCTCAGTGAACCGTAGATAACACGGTAGAGGGCATACTGTGCAGAGCGTTTTCCGTCTTCATCTTCATCTGAGTAGAGACGTTTCTTGACGATCTCCAGGTAATTATCACACAGAATCTTCCAGAAGAAGTATTCCGCTTTCTTCATGGCCACGGAGTACTCGTACTGTTCCATTCCTTCGGTTGTTCTCGCAGCAGCGATGGTAAAACGGGAGAGTATCCATCTGTCGTAGGGTTTGAGCTCCGGCGTAAGCTCCGGATCGTAGTCCTCCAGATGGGAGACCGCGAATTTAACGGCGTTGAAGAGCTTCGTTACGAGGCGTCTTCCATCACCCAGAACCTCTTCGCTGAAAAGAACATCGGCTCCCAGCTTTGAGCTGCATGACCAGTACCGCAGTTCATCGGCGGAATACTGCTTCAGCGCGAGCAGAGGATCACCGGCAACGTTGCCTTTGCTTTTCGACATCTTCATGCCGTCCGGATTGAGAGCAAGCCCGCTTATCATTATATCCCGCCAGGGGATATCATCAGAATGAAGGTGAGCTTTTGTAATGGTGTAGAATGCCCATGTGCGGATGATGTCGTGCGCCTGCGGCCTTAAACTCATGGGAAGGAGGCCTTCCCGCTCATCCTTCTCTCCCCATCTGGCATTTATCTGGGGTGTAAGGGAGCTGGTTGCCCATGTATCCATCACATCCGCCTCAGGTCTGAAGGAGGTTCCGCCGCAGCTCCCGCAGGGCTGCCCCGGACTGTCTTCAAGGGGGTCTACGGGAAGATCCTCATCTTTTGCAAAGAATGGTTCACCGCACAGTTCGCAGAACCAAACCGGGAATGGAACACCGTAGAAACGCTGTCTGCTTATACACCAGTCCCACTTGAGGTTTGCAACCCAGTGATCGAAGCGTACTTTGAAGTAGGATGGATACCAGTTGACCTGATCGCCGCGCTCTATAAGTTCATCCTTCATGTCCAGGATGCGAATGAACCACTGCATACTGACAAGATATTCAAGAGGGGTACCGCACCGCTCATGAACATTTACGGAATGCTCTATGTTCTTACTCTCTTTTCTGAAACCTTCTTCAATAAGCCTCTCCACCAGAACCCTGCGCGCCTTCTTCCAGTACATTCCCTCGAGGAAGCCGGCGAGGTCGTTCATGTGTCCTCTTCTATCCAGTACTATCCGCAGGTCGAGGTTGTACTCCCCCCACCACTCTATATCGGTGGTATCACCAAAAGTACAGCACATGACGATTCCGCTGCCCTTCTCGATGTCAACCTTTGAGTCCCCCATTATCTCAACCTCATGGCCGAAGATGGGGATTACCGCCTTCTTCCCTACGAGGCTGCTCCATCTGGAATCGGAGGGGTTCACAAAAACGGCTACACATGCAGGCAGAAGCTCGGGCCTTGTGGTGGCGATGGTTATCGTTCCGCTTCCATCGCAAAGACTGAATTCGATATCATGAAATTCGGAGGGGAAGTCTTTGTCTTCCGTTTCAGCCTGAGCAACTGCAGTACCGCATTCAGGGCACCAGAGGGTAGGGGATTCTCTGCGGTAGATCAGACCTTTGTCGTGAAGGTCAAGGAAAGATCTCTGACTGATTCTCTGAACCGGGGGATCGATAGTGGTATATAGAAGGTCCCAGTCGCATGAGAAGCCGAACCTTGTCCAGAGGTCTCTGAACTTCTTCTCGGCCTCCTCGGTGACTTCAAGACAGAGTTCAACGAACTTGCTTCTCGGCATATCCTGAGCTTTTACATTTCTCTCCGCTTCTGTGAAGCGTTCGCTGGGAAGGCCGTTATCGTCGAAGCAGAAGGGGTAGAAAACTTCCATGCCCTTCATTCTGTGATACCTTGCGATAACCTCAGCCTGGACATAACTGAAAACATGTCCCATGTGTATTTTTCCAGAGACGGTTGGCGGAGGCGTGTCGATGGAGTAGACCGGCTTACCCGAATCACTCCTGTATCTGAAAATACCCCGTTCATTCCAGAATTTCTGCCAGCGGGGTTCCGATTCTTTTGGATCGTAACGCTTGGTCAAGGTCACTTGCGCTTCCTTTCACTCTGAGAACATTATCCAGCATATTGCAGAGAGCAGGAAAGATAATCCTGAAGGGGTTGCCGAACAAGTGTCTAACCTGCATCTTTTCCCGGACATCGATTTATGCATATCGTATCAGAAATACCAGATGCATTGTGCAGGAGAAGGAGAGGAGAGGAGAACATTGAATGCACCGTCATCGGAAGAGTTCCGGAATCTGTTCCGATCTCTCCCTGAGATACGTTCGGAACTCGAAAGCGGGCACCTGTCTCCGCGCGAGAGGGCATTCCTCCTTTTAGGGGGGATGCGGCAGGCCCGGGAGAACGGTGAATTCAGACTGCTCTCATACCTGATAAGCGAGATCATGCGACCCGGGGGAACAGATCTGACGGCAGAGGAAGCGGGAGAAGTTCTTGCGCTCTTTGCGCCCCGTAAACTCAGGTACATTGATACCGCTGTCGCAATTGACTTCATAGAACAGCATCTTCCCTCGTTCGCCCCCCCCTGCGGAAAGGTAATAGCGCTGACACGGCTCGGAGAGCTTGAACTGCAGGAGAACAGGCTTCCTCAGTCGGAGGAACATCTTAAGGAAGCTCTGGCTCTGAGCATGGAGAAGTGTGCCGGCGAGTATATCCCGGCAATACTCAGCAGCATGGCAGAGATCCCGAGAGATTTCGAGGGTATAAGGGAAATGGCAGCTGAGATAGAGAGGGTAATAGAGTGGCTGCCCCGGATACACGATGATGACGTCAAGGTGCGGATACTTGCCACTGCGGCAGTCGTTCTTTCAGGATTCAAGATGAACACGGCTGCACAGAACGCGATACTTTCTGCAATGGCCCTGATACCAGTGGTTACGGTCGGAACCCAGCAGATGCTTGAATGGTGCAGAGCAAAGGTCTACATAGCGTCCGGAAGAAGGAAGGAAGCCATGACCATGCTGCACCGGGCTCTGCTGCTTGCAGAAGGCATGAATGACCAGCCGGCGGTAATGGAAGTACTGAACACGATAGTTTTTGAAATGAATGAGCGTCCGGGTTACACCATAAGAAGCCTTATTTCAATAATGGAGGGTGTTCTTGACAGGGCGCTGGCAAGCGGAAATCTATCGAACAGACTGTATGCCCTTGATCAAAT
>QNDS01000042.1 GCA_003644925.1 Candidatus Fermentibacterota bacterium | reverse complement strand
CGTAATACTTCTGCATGAATCGCAGTGCTGGCATGGAGATGAAGAAGGTCCTTTTTCGCAGTTGAGAGCCTTCGCCAGAATTCTGGCAGTAGTAGTTTTTCCAACACCCCGAGGACCGGTGAGAAGATAGGCATGACCTATTCTGTTCGTATCGATTGCGTTCTTCAATGTAATTGTAACGTGATCCTGTGACAGAACTTCTTCAAATGACTGAGGGCGCCATTTTCGTGCAAACACCAGATAACTCAAAAATGCCTCCGTTCTTTAGGAAGCTGTCCTCCTATTTTAATGCCGGCCGTACGAATCTGCTGGACAAGCCTCACGAGATGCAATCTGCAGCCAGCTCAGATCAGGTTAGTCTGCATCGCCCATCAGACACCGCTTACCGCTGCTACCTTCCGGTTCTGACGGGGTTCACGGGCTGATGCCGCGCAGGTCCTGACCATCAACACTACTTACATAAATACAGACCCGCTGCGCATTGCCGCACAGATATTTCAGCCCCGCTGTAGCGGATTGCGGGTACAGGGCACCGCTAGCTCCCCGCCTAGCACAGCCGGCAGTCTGAATATATAAACGCATGGGAAACTAGTACACTGTCAGGTACTGGAAAAGAGGGATGACAGGATTTCCGATCTGCAGGCGGGTCTCAGTCCAGCGGCATCACGATTTCGTCTTCAGGTATTGAATCAGCCCTGACAGGAGAACCGTTCTCGCCGCTGCTGCGGCATAAGGTAAGGAGAGTAACTGCAACCGCAATTATCAACGCAGTGATATACGCCAGATACTTTCTCCCGGGCAGGCTCATCCTTCGGGAACGGGTACACAATCTCACTGCTGCTGCAGATCCGCCCTTCTTTCTGAACTTAATCCGCGTCTCGTTTATCATCTCAGACAGGCAGAAAGACAAGGGCCTGGAGCAGCGTGCCGAGTGCTTTCCGGCCACCGCTGATCCCATGAGTTTTCGGAGACCGCTGGTCAGCAGAATGATCGACTGCCCTGGTTTCAGTATATAGTGCTTTATTACCCTGCCTTCGACATTTACAACACCTTCCGAATCCCTGCCGCCCGTCTGTACTCCTGACAGGAAAACCTGACAGGTTCCCATGCTGTAAACCCATACTTCATCTCCCAGAACGGCTGCAGCTGCCAGGGATAACGGATCACGCACACCTTCCCCGGCGAATGCATTGATCTCATCAATAGCTTCCTTGAATACATTCTCAACACCGTAAGCAACACCTTCCGCGAAAGCATCTCTTACAATGGCAACTGCCTTCTGAGCATAAAGGGAACCCGGTGAACTGTTTTCAGCAACGGAGACGGCTCCTGCAATGGCTGATGAACCATGAAATCCATCGGCAATCGATTCCATACTGGATATCAAACGGCCGGGCTGATTCACCCAGGAAATTTCAATGCGGTTTCCGGTCTGCAAGTTTCACCTGCTTTCGGAATATTGTGAGGTTGAAATGTCTGGTGGAGATGAGCGGGATCGAACCGCCGACCTCTGCCTTGCGAAGGCAGCGCTCTTCCAACTGAGCTACATCCCCACTTCAATCCAGCATTAATCAATCTAACGACGGTCAGGTTTGGACTGCTTCACCCCGGCTCATTCGATGAGGTACACCTTTCCCGAACCGGTTATTTCAGTATAACCATCGGGAGATCCGGATATGGAAAGCAGTATTTCAGGATCGGTGGCTGCAATGGATGAAGTCCTGACGTAAAATACACGGCTGCTGCCCCCAAGAAGAATGATTCGAACGGGGTGATCGGTCAGGAAAATCACTTTTTCAGAAACTTTTTCCTTGATCACGTAGAAAGAATCGTTTTCCGGAATATCCAGCAGCTCTACAGCTATACTTCCAGTATGGAAAGCGACTGCATCCTTCCTGATAACCATATTCTCAATAAGTTCCAATATCAGAGGCTCTTCCGCACCGCAGTTAAGGAGGAATGTTCCAGCGCCGGAAAGTTCAAGCACATCGTCTTCTGATCGCTCAACTTTCAGTGTTTTCTCATATATGGTAAGCATGTCATGCTTCACGCAGGCAATTCCAGATTTAATATGAACGGTAAGGAGACCCGATTCGCGTGACCAGCTATCAATGGATAGATCAGCCTCCTGTTTCAGCACGGCTGTGATCTTCTCATCTTCCCCGGGCTTGTCTGCCTCCGGCTCAACAACTTCTTCCGCAGCAGGCTCTTCCGGCTCAGGCTCAATAACTTCTTCCGCAGCGGGCTCTTCCGGCTCAGGCTCAACAACTTCTTCCGCAGCGGGCTCCTCCGGCTCAGGCTCAACAACTTCTTCCGCAGCGGGCTCTTGGGGTTCAGGTGTGTTGAAAATAGCCTCCAGTGTTTTACCTGTATGGAAAGAGAAAGGCTCATCTTCATCCTTCTCAATGGACTCGGGAACAGGAGAGGCTTCTTCCTTCTCCTCCTCAAGTTCTTCAGGCTCCCGAACAGTTTCAGTTACTGTCTCTTCGACAACGGATGGTGTACCGAATATCTCATCAAGGCTTGTAACAGATTGCTTCTGCTCATCTTCGACATCAGTGATATCTTCAGAATCAGCAAATGCTGCCTGCAGGGTCTCGGATGTGGATACACCGATATTTTCCAGCAGTTCTGAAGCGTCTTCCAATTCCTCTACTGAATCACCTGATAACCCGATATTCTTCAGGAGTCTTTCAACATTTGTCTCTTCATCTTCGGAATCAGCAAATAGTCCCTCAGAAGGAACATCGGGGAACACCTGCATTCCATCCCTGAACTCGTCCGCTTCCTTATCACTGCCTGTTTCTACGAGAACATCAGTCTGGCGCTTTTCGAAAATATCCGTAAGGTTGATCCAGCTGTCTTTGGTTCTTGTTTCAATTCTCTTTACGGCAACCACGGCACCATGATGATCTGGTTCATCATCAAGTACGACAGTGTAGTTGTCCATTGCCAGCTGGTACTCTCCCAGTTCTTCAAGTACCTGAGCAAGTTTGAAATTGTTGGCTCTGTTTCCCTCGTCGAGTGTTAAAAGTACTTCAAGCTGTGACCTTGCTTCTGCCCACAATTCCATGCTCATGCATGTATCAGCGAGAATACTTCTGGCTCTTGGCCTTGTAGCGATCAGAGAGATAGCCTTCTTAAGCAGTTCTCTGGCCTGTTCAGGAGAATCCTTAGCCAGGTATCCCTCGGCATCCATACACAGAGTATTATAAGTTTCGCCAGTAAATGTATCGGACATATTTCCTCCCTGATGAAGCGCTGTATTCGTTGGCATAACAGTATTTGTGGAAATCAGTAACCAACTGATCCCTGAACAAATGTATGCTCGTTATACCAGCCAGTGTGGCGGAGAGAGAGGGATTCGAACCCTCGAGAACGAATACACGTCCTACACGGTTTCCAACCGTGCTCCTTCGACCAGCTCGGACACCTCTCCGCATAGACACTGAATCGCAAGAAAGACCAGCAGCTCAAGTATAAGATTCTGGTAATTCTCGCACGCTAATTGATAGACAATATTGGAAAAAGTGTCAACTATCACGCATTCCGACATTATTCCGGCCTCATGCTAAGATTTGAGGTTTGACCGCAATTTCTCAAGGTTCTGCTTTGCTATGGGAATCAGCTCATGCATTTCCTTCAGATCAATGCATGGATACTCCACGCAATCAGCGCAGGTAGCAATACTTCTCTCCACCGCACAGAGGCGTATGGAACACTCGTAACAATGTGAGAAATGAATGCCTTCCCTCGATTTGCAGCCCAGGCAGTTGATGTCATCGGGATTGATATCTGTATTGTATATCTCAGACCACTCCTGCGCGATCTTCTCTCTGGAGTGTTCATATCCGCTTAAAGTTGCAAGATATGCCGGACATTCAGCGCAGTTCAAGCCGCAATAAGCTATCTGAGACATATCATTCCCCATTCTGAAGCCTGTCCCTTAATACCTGGATGAACCTGGAGACAGGTAAACCCATTACATTGAAATAGCATCCTTCGATTCGTTCCACAAGTAAACTCCCATACCCCTGTATACCGTACGCTCCCGCTTTATCAAACGGTTCTCCAGTGGAGATATATGCCTTAATTTCCTCCGCTCCGAGGTTTCTGAACAAGACCCTGGTCTCCTCGACGAACTGCACATCAATTCCCCTCCGGGGCCACAGGATACAGACTCCACCAAAAACGGAGTGCCATTCTCCGGACAGCCTGCCAAGCATATCAACAGCCTCAGCTTCATCATGAGGTTTCCCGAGAAGCTCATCACCCAGGGCAACCATCGTATCCGCACCCAGAACAGGATCAGAGGAGACAGAGGAGAGAATATTCTCCGCTTTCTTTCTAGCCCAGTACTGAACGATAAAGCCGGGGGATCCATCCATCCGTGTTTCGATCACATTTCCAGGGGTCTGCACAAACGGTATCCCGGCCATCTCAAGAATAGCTTTCCTTCTAGGAGATTTGCTGGCAAGTACAAGGGGAGAACCTGCAGGGTACCACCACATTTCAGCCCGATCGTTCTGATGGAGAATCTACCATGATGGTAACCGGTCCATCGTTTACAAGGTCAATTTTCATCATTGCTCCGAATACACCGGATTGAATCCTGACCCCCGAATGGGATACGATCTCCAGGAAAAGTTTATAGAGCAGCTCTGCATTTCCAGGAAGAGCTGCATTCATGAAACTGGGTCGCCTTCCCTTTCTCGAATCGGCATGCAGCGTGAACTGGCTTACGATCAGTATATCTCCACCAATATCACTCACAGAAAGGTTCATGCTGTTGTTCGAATCCGGGAATATCCTCAAGCCGGTTATTTTCCTCGACATCCATTCAAGATCCTCTTCAGTATCCGACTTGCCGAAGCTTACGAGAGCAAGCAATCCGGGGCCTATTTCACCTGCGACTCTACCTTGTGCTGATACGGATGCTCTGGAAACCCGCTGCAGTAGAGTTTTCATATACTGCTTTCTTCATCCGGCCTATCCAATTCCTCATTGATGGAACCCGGAATACCAGCAGCCAGGGCGATAACAGTTCCGGCAATACTGCCAAGAGCAACAGGCAGACCAGCAAGCTGAAGGTATCTCCCCAGCCTCAGGCGTCTCACGGATCTTGTTCTGTAAGCTGCAAGGCGCATAACAGATCCACAGGCAAATAGAACCAGACCTGCCCAGCGGAGAATCCAGGGCGACCCGTATGTGGTCAGCTCCAGAAGGAAGCTATCGACTGCACTGACAAGCAGAACAGCATAGAAAACCGTATAGGGGAGGCTGGCAGAGCCCCCCCTGTACTTCGATTCGGCTGCGCTCCAGAAAAGGTAAAGCAGCACGGTGGCTCCGCATATCTGGAAATCCCTCGAATGCAATGGCAGTGCAGAGGGGTCAATTATGCCCAGTATCCACAGAACACCTATCAGAGCCAGTACCGCTATTGACCGGAAAACCATGAGGTTTTAAAGAACCCCGGACCAGTCATCTTCGCCGGGAGTACCACCAAGACCGTCATGATTCCCATCAAGCATATTCCCATATTCATCTGCAACTTTGCACGATACATATAGAGTCGCAGTTCCCTCAGTACCGCGCTGAAGCAGACAGTTAACCGCTCCGGGGTCCGCACCGGTTTCAAAGACTATGGGAATGGAACCGTTATTATCAATAACCTGAATGTTGGCAGCTATGAATGTTGCAGCATCCATGGCCACATTATCTCCACTGAGGCTCTTTTCAAACTCAATATAAATACAGACATTTCCAGGCATCAGAGTTGCCTGATCAACTGCCGGCGGTTCGGTATGAGTGGATGCATCATCCGTGATCTTAAAATCCCATACAAGATCCGGTTCGTCGGGCCAGACGTAACCATCACCGTTAGTATCAAGGTAGTTCCCTGCGTCATCAGTGATCTGCGCGGAAAGCCTGACCGTATATCTGGTTCCGTAAGAGAGGTCACTTACTGGTCTGGTGACAAGTTCAGAACCGGTCGCAGAAAGCACTTCAAGAGCAATTGAAGACGAATCCGAAGTCCTCACCATGGTGAAGTTATTCAGATTAAGCTGAGAAACATCCATGGGTCCATTATCAAAGAGAACCCTCGGCTGGGGAGTAAGGTTGCCTACATTCCCTGTGTTTGGAAAATTGCCGCCAATGCTCGGAGATGTAATATCTTGCATTACTGCAGATCCTGCATAAAATGTGAGCAGTCTGTCATCCCATGGAGCACCATCGTACAAGGCATTGTGATTCGGGTCCAGCTCGTTTCCTGTGATATCCAGGATACTGCCTGCGGTAACTGTAAGAAGGTACGCCGTATCATCGGAGAATGTCCCGATCAGAATGGCTGTTCCATCCTCGGGATGGTAGCTGATGCTCTCGAATTGAACGGAACCGGTTCCCGGATCCGTTTCAATCATCTCGAGTGATGCGGCAGTAATGGTTGAAGGATCGATATCCTTGTCAAAGCTCAGAATCACAGCATCCTGAATACCATTTCTCTCCGGATCCAGATCGCTGAATTGAGAACTGCCGAATCCCCCGCTTTCCGTACCGACCATATCGATATGCGGATGTTCGTTTCCGCCTTCCCACTGCACTTCAGAACCGGCTCTGAAGGGATTATCCTGCGCGCACCCCAGAAGAAGCAGGAGTAAAATCGAAATCCCTGCTGTTATCCTTTTCATAGTATATCCTTCTTCCATTATCTAGAAAGACAGTGTTGCTGAAAGGCGCCACTGATTCAAACTGTTTCCAAGACCCATCAGATCAATCTGTATGTAATCGTTAGGCATATACCCGACTCCATATGAGTAAGGTATTTCCGTATATTTATCGTCGGTTTCGACCAGTGTACCATCCACAGTTTCAAACGGACTCTCAACGGACTGCTGTTCAGAGCCGTCGCCGTATACAGTGTGATTGACGATGGGAGACGCTTCGAGCAGCGAAGTGGTTTCAGTCTCGGACTCCCACACGAATCCCGGACTCGCCCCCAGCCGTACGCACACTTTCGGGAGAACTTCGAACTCAAGTCCCACGGGAATGGCTATCTTCGTGATGCTCTCTGTTGTAATGGTCTCATCCGTCTGACTCCATGTTGTAGTGGATATGTAATCGTCCGGATCGGCAAATTCCTCGTCTCCATCGGAGTAAGTCTCAATAAGAATATTGCTGGATGTATTATGTACGGTACTGCTGAGATCATGCTTGAAGAAACCCATTCCCATGCTGATGGTAAATCTCTCAGAAGTATCAAATGTAAGTTTAGTTCCGAAAGCAAAGAGATCATCAGCGATATCGATATCGGTCCCCCCGGAACCGTTCATATCGAAAATCGTGGAATTAATGAGTGAAGCGATCGACAGTATGTAGGACGAATCCATGCTGATCGAATACTGATCCGAGCTTCCGCTCAGGCTTGCTGTGTAAACTCCTCCCGAGGCTTCGAGAGTCCAGTTCTCATCAAGACTGAGGTCCATATTCAATCCGCCGCCGAATCTGCTTCCTCCTGGTGAAACCGAATAGTTTTCCGATTCGCTCCATGTTGCGATATCGTATACTCCGGTCTCTCCGGGAAGAAAGTCCTCTGTTCCAGAATGATCAGCTTCGTAGGAAATGTCCGATGAAATGGACGTGAATAAGAACATCCCGCCGATATCCATCACATCTGTTACTGCCGATGTGGCTGAAACGGCTACTTCTATGCTGCTTCTGTCATCCCTGGAGAATCCTTCTCCACTTGAATCCAGTGTATAGGTTTCAACACCGGTCACAAGATTTGAATCGGCGATGGAGATGGATCTGTTATCATCCTCATCCAGGACTTCCGTACTGTTGGTCGTATAGGATACCCCAAGACCGATTCGAAGTGTTTCACTAACTTCGTAAGCACCGTAAACACCAGCTGACGTCAGAGATGAATCGGTTCTTGCCTCGGCTGTTTCGTGTACGGTATGCCTTGAATCAAGTGTTCCGTCGCCGTTGGTATCTATATACTCCGACCAGGTCCCCTCCACTGTACCCTCTCCGGAAACGTAAGGTACGCCTCCCGCTCCGAGGAGCGTGATCTCATCAAAGAACCTTTCATTCATAAATTCGGTGAGAACACCGAGTCCGAAAGATGCTTCGAGCGGTACGTAGCTTCCGCCCAGTAGAAAGCTCCCTCTGGTATCATCAGTTTCATCAAAAACCAGATCCGCCCCTGTTGAAAGGTTGGAAAGTCCTGTATAGACCCTTATACCTGGATCCTCAAGCAGTCTGTCAGGTACAGGCTGCGTGAACAGCATGCCCCCGAACCATCGGTCAAGACCATCAAGGATCAATCCGCTTGTAGACATTGATCTGAATGTCTGAGGCTGAGCGAAAGTGACCGCACTGATCACTATCACCAGTAAAACCAGTATTTTCATTTTTCCCCCTTTGTCAGTATTGATTTCAATAATGAACGAATCGAAAGTGCACCCTGGATCGATCTATCTAACCAGAGAGCATTTCAGTAGATCTACGTTATCACCTGTTCTCAGAAAGACAATATATACACCGGATGAAGCTTGACTGCCATCATTGCATCTTCCATCCCAGTGAAATGCCTCACCCGGAAGCGGTGCTCTGAATGAACCGGGTCCGATATCCCTTCTTTCCGATCTGTATATCATATGTCCGGTAAGATCGAATACCGTCAGCTCAGCGTCAATCGGACCAGCCGTAAGATCGAAACCGATGTAAATATCTTCAGTTGAAGGGTTGGGATAGATAGAGGGGGCAGCTGCGCAAAGTGTCTGATCCACAAATATCTCTATTTCCACTCCTTCAGCAGAGAGTGTGCCGGTTACAGGTATCAGGTAACCGCTCCCGCCGCCATCACCGAAGGCAAACACACCGAGTTTCCCGGGATAGAAAGCAAACCATCCCGATTGATTGGTCTCGATCAGGTATATAGAATCACACATGATCAGGGTCAGCGGGTATTCCGGCATATACTCTCCATTGAGGCTGGATCTGACAGATCCTGTCACGGAATGGTATTTCAGAGCCGCAAAGGCGTTAATGATGCCGTACCCTGCGCTGTTATCCGGTGAATTGCTCTGAGAAGCAGTTAATCGAAGTATTTCCATGATCTCGATCATTGACCACTCCGGATGAGCCCCGGATAGAGCCGCTGCCGCGGAGGACACAAGGGGCGCTGCGAAGGAGGTGCCATCTCCCTGGGAGAACCCGGATGTTCCCTGAAATGCGAGACTTACGTTATCTCCGAGAGCACATGCGTCAGGCTTTATCCGTCCATCGAATGTTGGGCCTCTTGAGGAGAACTGAGTAACACCTCCGCCCGCATCAACGGCTCCCACAGCGAATACTGAATCACCGTCGGATGGCGCCATAAGGGTACCCGGTTCGGGACCCGAATTGCCTATGGCGTTAAAGACCACCATACCTCGTGATGCGGCCGCATCGGCAGCTATGGTTGTTACAGCTGTATTACCGTCAAGGTCGGAGTAGGTGTACCAGTCAATATATGCAAGAGAACTGCTGACGATATCACCGCCGTTCAGTTCGATCCATTCAAGACCCTGAACCCAGTAATCCTCCTCCGCCTGGTATTCATCGCTGGTATCCTCTGTTTTCGCGAGGATGAATGATGCGTCTGGAATGCCGCCGCAGAACGCATCCTCAATATAACCTCCGAGGATCGATAAAACCGCCGTGCCATGATCTGACTGACCGGGCGGATCACCAGGCTGCTGCGAAGGGTCACCGTCATCGTCTACAAAATCGTACATAAGAAGAATTGCTATATTGCTGAAAACATCATGCGTAAGGTTGAAGCCCGAATCGAGAACGCCGACAACAATTCCCTCCCCTGTCCAGCCGCGGCTATGTAGTTCATCAAGTCCTATCTGCTCAAGCTGGGCCGAAGTAACTCCCGCAGAATTCCCCGGGTGAGCATGGAATTCGGGTTTACGGAACGTACTTGCGGATACGCGCTGGATATGATCAACAAAAGGCAGAGCCAGAATCTCCTCAAGGCTGCCTCCTTCAGTATTTATGCTGACAGCGTTGAGGTACCTTGACTCTGTTCTGACTTCCGCGCAGAAAGGAAGATCGGCCACTTGATCCACATAGCCCGACCATGGCTCAAGGTCCAGTTCATCCGCTTCTAAAAGATCGATGGAAACCCGTCTTTCGTAAGACGGGGCATTCAGCAGTTCACTGGATCTGGCTTCAAGCCTGTAATCAAGATCGGGACCCCGGTCGGAAAAGAAGACCCACCATGCCCCAGAGGGAATTGAACTGGTTGAGATCAGAATACTGCTTAACAGTATCAGATGAATACTCATTGCGGGTTGCAATCAGGATTAAGTGTCAGAGAGATCCCACCACTGCCATATATACCATTCACCCGTGGAGGAGTCCTCGCGGCAGATGAAGAGAGCCGAACCGGATGCCCTGTATCCTTCAGAATGAGCAGCATTCGTATACACCTTGAGATCGAAGGTTCGCGGCAGCTGCAATGACAATCCGGTGGAATCACCTGTCCAGGCGCTCTCCTGCGTTCCCGCAAGATTAAGCTCTATCGAAGAAACATTATTGAACATCAGGATATGGAAGTCTTCCTCCAGATCCAGACCCCAGTACTCATCGATTAAGCCATCACCATTGTAGTCATCCCAGTCGATTTCCTGAAGATGAAACTCGAAATCATCTCTGAAGCAATCGAGGTAATGGCCTATATCGCGGCTGATATATGCAAATTGAAGATTTTCGAGAACTTTGTAAGCGCTGTCAACGGGAACGTGGTACTGTACAGGGGGCGGGTCGGGATCAGTATCGGGAGAGAATGGATTCCAGCATCCTGAAACGATAACAGCTGTAATAATAGCAGATACTATAAGTGTGTTTATTCGGATATTTAGAGTCATAATATTCTTTTTGTCCTTGATCATAAGTGAATGCACCTCCGCTTCATAATGGTTGTAACACCACAATAGGAAAATTGTTCCTGAACGGCCTTCCGTCAAGGACAAATGAAATCAGTTGACGATAGCGCCGGATGTCGTCATTTTTAATCAGGAGGACTCATTGATTAATATTGCACTTTGTTTGATAATTTCACTTTTCAGCCAGGTTTCAACCGTGGATCAGGCTATCGAGCTGTATCTCATGGGGGATATGAGCAACAGTATTGCAGCTCTGGAAGATCTTATGGCCGGAGGAACACTGTCTCTGGATGAGAAAGTAAGAGCTTACCACAGGCTGGGCGCCGCTTATTTCGGAATAGGAGACCAGGCCCGAATGGAATCGGCTTTCTACAGCCTGCTCCAGCTCGACCCCTACTACGATCTCGGCCCATGGGAGAACCCTCAGCTTCGAAATCAACTCGAAAATATCAAGCAGGAAAGCATGTCAACTATTCTTGTTCAGGGCTCCCCCGGTGGGGCCCTGGTTTTCATGGACGGAGAATATGTAGGTTCGGCTCCCTACATCAAGGATCACCTTCTAAGCAACCGGACCTATACGTTCACCATAGTAGCGGATGGTTATGAATCTGTGGTACAATCCTGCAATACTCTTCCGGGACAGCTTTATACGATGACCTATCAGATGAACCCGGTTTCCTTATCCACCGCCAGCACCCTTCCCGATACCGCAAGCGCCGCTGTCATACCCGATCCTGTAACTGTCTCCCTGCAGGAAGCCGCTTCATCGGACGAACAGGGTATGCATCCGTATATCATCTCACCGGATACGTCAATTACCGGCAGCTCCACAGCTCCGGGAACAATGACCATTGATCAGATAACTGCTCTTCTTCAGGGCGGTGTACAGATGACATCTCTCGGAGGTGTCGGCCCTCTGTCAGCAGATGTGGGGGATTACGAAGTAGCGGGCACCAGCCAGGGACTTGTGGGGGATCTCACCATAACAGGAAACACCGGCAGCATCATCGAAACAGCATCCGAGAGCCAGGCAAGGATGGTTTTCTCAGATGTGAACGTAGATACGGAAAATGTACTCCAGACAGATCCCGGTTCATCATACATATCCAGAACTGCAAGCGAGGTACGGCAAGTCCTGACGTCCAAGGAAAGCGCGGTAATATTCATTTACAACAAACACCTCAGGGCAGATCCTCTGCTTTCCGGAACCGTTCTGATCGAGATGATAATTGAGCCCAGCGGTCGCGTCTCCAATGTTTCTATTCTTGATTCAACAACGATGAACCCCGCATTCGACCTTGAGCTTGCCTCAGCAGCTGGAACATGGAGATTCGGTGCTGTAGATGAAAACGAGGGATCTCTTCCGGTGATTTACCCCTTCCATTTTTCCCATTGATCCCAAGAGGGCATTCATTTGAAATGCCGGCATGCTATTAAACGCTGAGAATAAGATTGTAATGAAAATAGTACGGAGGATATAGTGAGTGAGAAGAGAGTAATTGAGATACTGAAATCATGTGACGCACTGCTTGAAGGACATTTCAGATATACATCTGGCCGACATGGAAAACGGTATTTCGAGAAGATCCGTATTGTTCAGGAACCGAAATTTGTGGACGAGCTGGGCAGGATGATGGCTGCGGAGATGGATGACATAAGAGAAAACATCGATCTTGTGTGCGCTCCCGCGTACGGGGCTGTAGTCTTCGGATTCGCAACCGCTCTGCATATGGGCAGAAGATTCGCTTTTCTTCAGAGGGACAGTAAAGCACAAATGTCTGTCAGATCAGGTTTCAGCAGTATTCTAAAGGGCAGCAGGGTACTTCTTGTAGAAGACGTCTGCACAACAGGAGGCAGTATCGTTGAGTCTATTGATGCCTTGAATTCCGCGGGAGCGGAAGTCGCTATGATCGGCCTTATCGTAGACAGAACCAATGGCAGGCTGAAATTCAAATCACCCTGCAGAGCTCTGCTCAGCGTTGACGCAGTCAGCTGGGATATCGAAGAATGTCCTTTATGCAGGGATCTTATCCCCGTAACGGTGCCCGGTTCGTCCGGTAAGAATTAGAGCTTTGCGGAAGCTACTTGCAGGACTTGACGAGATTCCTTCCCGCCCTCTTCGCCCGGAAAAGAGCTGAGTCGGCAGCGGCAATAAGTGAGAAAGAACGCTTCTGAGAATTTACGGTAGTGCAGCATCCGATACTGCAGGTGATTCTGAGATTATTGATATCATCACCGGGCTGAAGAGTCCCGGTTTGTATCCTGATACGGTTGCCGATTGCGAGACACTCCTCCTCATCGGTTCTTGGAAGAACTATGAGGAATTCCTCACCACCGTAACGACCGATCCTGTCGAAAGATCTGCAATTCTGAGAAAGAAGGCTGGAGAACCTGATAAGAGTCTTATCACCTATCTGGTGACCAAAGGTGTCATTCACCATCTTGAATCTGTCAAGATCAAGCATCAGAATACTCGTTGAGGTGGCATCTCTCCTGCCCCTGTCCAGCTCTATGCTTAGCTCCTTGAGAATTGCGGTATGGTTCAGTAACCCGGTAAGGCTGTCGATCCTGACAAGGTACTTAAGGCGATTATTGAGATCCATAAGTTTCTTCTCAAGCTGGGCGGTTCTTATCCCGACACCAATTCTGGCTTTCAGCTCTGTCGAGCTGGTTTTCTTTGAAATGTAATCGTTGGCACCGGCCCTCAGAGCTCTGCTGATGTCATCCGATCCTTCCCTGGCGCTGTTAATAATGATATAGCAGGCATATTCACCATCAAGCATTCGGATTTGCCTGCATACTTCTATGCCATCCATACCGGGCATCATCCAGTCAAGCAGGACTACGGAGCACTCATTCTGTTTAACATACTCAAGCGTATCTTCACCGCTGTTAACAGTAACAGGATCATAACCAAGATCAGCTACGATCTTCGATAGAATCTTCCGGCCTGCAGGGTTGTCCTGCGCTATCAGTATCTTCATACCATCACCAATCGGTAAATCAACACCAATATTAACCGGCAGGGAAATTAAAACAAGACCCCTTCGAATTATGCTGAATATTTGAAAGATAAATTCCGGTTACGGATTCTGGTTGAAAAATGTCGATAGCTGTTTGTAGAGCTCCGGGGCTTTCCTCTTCATCATTTCAGGTTTATCGAAAAAAGCTTCCACGGAACATGCAAAGAATTCAGCCGGATTTGTTCCGGCGTACTGGCGCAGCATGGACTTACCCTTATGAACTTTCTCGAATTCCTTCTGCATTACTTCTATCCAGGGCCTGTATGCTCCGAGCGAGAGCTCATCCGGAACACCATCGGGATGGTATCCGTCAAGTACATGTGCGAACTCGTGATAACCAACATTGTAACCATCGTTATCATGCTGAAATCCGCGAAGGAGGTGCGGCAGGGAGAGTATCACGTTCCCCGATGAATGCACAAGTCCAGCAGCGGCGCTATCGCAGCCCCGAAGGTCAGTTGAATATGAACCGTCTGTCCTGAAACCTCCGGGATAAACAAGAATATCACCGAAATCCCTGTACTCCCATTCAGGTCTCCTGAAGACAAGACGAACTGCTGTTGCAGCAACCAGCAGCTGTACTTTTCTGGTAATCTCAACATCATCCACACCAGAGATGTTATGCTCTTCCAGGAATATCGCGATGTCAGACTCGTAGGTACGTTTGTCACCCTCGTTCATCGAGCTGTAGAAGGTAACGTATTTCGATAGAATTGCCCTGTCTTTGTTACTGAGAGGGTTTTCTGAGATACTTCTTCGTTTCCTGTACTTGGGATAGTAGATACCCAGATAGTATGCGGCGCCGATTGCGAAAATGACAGGCACAGCTATCAGAGCCCTTCGAGTAACCAGGAACGGAACGCTGAAAAAAAGGCAGGCCAGGAAAGTCATTCCCAGCCGTGCCTCTATCTTCCTGCGAGGAAAAATCTCCATGCAGTTTAAACCTCTTTAATGAAATGCCGCTCTACATGAATGCGTTTCAGTTCCATTTTGAAGATATCTCTGTCAGTCTGCTCGCTCTTCAGTTCTTCACTGGCTTCATCAAGTCTGTGCTTTTCAAGACGAAACGCTCTCCAGGCCTTGCTGTAGGCTTCCTTGAGAGCAACAAGTTCCTCAGGCTCAATTTTGCTGTCCTCCGCCTTATCAGCGGCGTCCCTTGCCTTCTCAAAAGCTATCCTTGCCTCGGAGGCAAGTTTGGTCTCTTCTTTGACTTCCTGCTTGAACTCCTTGATCTCGTCTTCGCTGAAGCTCATCTCCTCCTTGATACCCTCTTCAAGTTCGTCCAGCAGGGGTGCCAGGAAATCTTTCATGTCCTCGATAAACCCACGGTACCTCTCTACTGTTTTCTTGAGTTTCTTCTCCTTGCGGATATTGTGAAGCTGATTGAGTTTTTCCTGCCAGTCATGCAGCTGCCGGACGCTATCTACGAGATCCCGCCTCACTGCATTCTTGTAGTGGATATCCGTCTTGAGCTTCCTCTCGATAATCGTGTGTTCACTCATTGATATACTCCCTAAAAACAAATTCGATTGAATATCACGAACCCTTTGCGTAGCTACGATAAATTGTTCAGAAAAGGCTTTCTGTCAAGGTTGAAGGAGCAGGAGTGATCAGAAGAATAATTCCAGACCCGCACAAGGCTCGAAGATATGCTCTCCTTTGTTGTTCCGGAGGAAGCTGCAGCCTATGAAAATCTTCATAGGAGCAGATGACCATGAAATACGCATCTCCCCCCTGTGAAGAGGCAGGCTTCTTATCCAGACAAGCCTGTAATCAAGCGAAGTTCCGATGCGGTTACCGAAGCTGTACTCTCCAGACAATCCGAATCCCCATCCGGCGAGTGTACTCTTTCCATCCTCCACGGGAAAGGCTGCCTGAGCGCCAAGTATCAGCTGCAGAGGCGAGTTGTAAACAAGCTGGGTTCCTATGCCTGTGTACAGAAGTGAAAAAGCATTGAATTCCTCCGAATTAACCCTGTGATACAGAATATCGAAAGCAATTGGAGATGGTGTTCTGAACAGCAGTCCGGCTGTGTATCCGGGACTGTTTTCCAGGGAGGACAGACCGACCCTCATGTTCAGCGCCACAGGATTACCCCTGCCTCCAAGGAAAGCTCTGACACCTCCCTTTTCAGCTGGATTGGAATTGTATCTGACTTTGACAGCTGTAATGAGCCTGAAGATATCCCATGAATCGGAACAGCCGGTCAGAAAGCATCCCGTCGTGTCCTTCGATTCGTAGTAGGGAGCAAGGAAGGAATCATCATCCTCATCGCTCTCGGTTTCCTCATCTTCAGCACTGATCTGGGCTTCCCCGGTATCCGGCAGAGGAGGTTTATCTTCCTCTCCTGCGCATATACCGGGCAGGAGAGTTAGAGCAGCGCTCAGCAGCAGAATATTGAGTACCATCATACTGTCAGGTATCCCTCGAATCACGCGATTGTTCCGCATCCTTCTCAAGAGCGGCGTAGCTGAATCGAATCCCGTCTTCCGGGTCGAACCCCAGTACTTCAACTGCCTTCATGACAGCTTCCTCTGATTGAGCCTCAATCTCTACAAATCGACCGAACCAGAGTTCATCAAGGCATATCAGGGCATCACCAATCCTGCATTCCCTTCTTGTTTTCTCGTACCTGTACACGACACCGTAACCAAGAAGGGCAAAAAGCTTCAGCGCCTCCTCCTGTGAGCACTCAAGAAGCGCTTCCTGCTCATGTCTGACTTTAAGGGCGGTTGCCGGAAGGGGCTTCTTTACAGTTACAAGTGTACCCCCGGCGCAGTTTCTGAGTCGGAAAAGAGTATCCATCTTCCGTAGCGGTCCGCCCATCATATCAAGTACCAGGTTGTTCTCTTCAACTGGATCTCCCGGCGGAACCCCGCGGCTTTCCAGGCAGAGTTCCACGTCACGGAAATCATCCACCTTGAACTTCAGCTCCATTTCAAGCAATGTTACGTCCCCTTCGGTTAAATACTGATTGACCTTGGTACTATGATAACTTAAATTCCACCGTTACGGAGGACTAGTCTAATTGGTAAGGCAGCGGATTTGAAATCCGCCGGGTTTAATCCCTTCGGGGTTCGAGTCCCCGGTCCTCCGCCAGCTTGAAGTGGCGCCCGGCCCAAAAAAAAAGGAGCCCCTTTCGAGGCCCCTTTAAAATAGTCTGTAGATACAGTCTAGAACATTCCGCCACTGGTTACTACCCAGCTGCCGTTCTCAAGCATGAGTTCGACTTCTTCTTCTTCGGTTTCACCCATGAATGAGATTTCGATGGTTACAACTGCGACATCGCCATCAATTTCTGAACCCTTGATCTCGTATTCGATTGCGGCCATCATGACAAGCATGCCCTCAACCATCTCTTTTTCTTCATCCGACATATCGGTTATTTCAGACCGCTCATCTTCCGGCATATACTGCGCCATGGCATCTATATCTCCGGACTTCATAGCAGCAAACATACCGTTAACGGCGTCCTCCGGACTGCTGGCGCCGCCTCCGCCGCCACATGCCATTAAAGCAAGACCGGCAATACTGAGTACAGCAAGAATCTTTCGCATTTTAACCTCCACAAAAAATATCAGAAGTTTTACAGCTTCCGTTAATGGAAAATGTCACCCCTGAAGACCTGACACGAATAACGAATACTACAACTCAACAGACTCCAAAGTCAACAGGGATTCAAATATTCTATCCCGTGGTTCAACTGCAGGTTCAGTATTATCAGAAGAGCTGGCTTAGAACCGGGGACCCGGTAACCTTCCATGATGATTCCTCCCAGGAGAGCTGAATTGAAAGGGAATACCCCGAGTGCCAGGTGAACAATACATCGGCATTCCTGCCTCTGAGGGAAGCCTCCTCCGATACGACATTATCCAGCGGTGGCAGGTAAACTCCCTCGAGCATCCTTGAGACGAAATCCTCTGCATTCATCCATTCAAGATCCCATGTCGTGACTCCGGAGCCGGATTCCCTGAGCAGAGTTTCCGCAAGACCGGGATTATCTGCAGCTAAGTCCCTGAGCTGCTGGTAACTCAATTCGATCTGAACCCTTACACTTTCGGACAT
>QNDS01000041.1 GCA_003644925.1 Candidatus Fermentibacterota bacterium | reverse complement strand
CTCGAACAGCTGCCTGAGTGCGAAACTGTCTCCATGACAAGGCTGACTGACCGGTACGTTTCGCTTGTCGATAGAGTTGAGTACGCCAACGCGGGCGGCTATGACAGATTCATATCCATCCATCACAACGCTTTCAACGGTTCGATTCAGGGGACAGAAACGTACTGCGATACCGATGGTTCTCCAGAATCCTTCGCCTTTCGGGACATAACTCACCCTTACATTGTTGATGCATTCGGTTACACCGATCGCGGTGTTAAAACAGCAGGCTTCTATGTCATTAAATACACCGAAATGCCATCGATCCTCGGTGAAGCTTCGTTTCTTGACTACATCACGCAGTGGGACGAATCCTGGAGATTTCAGGTTCAATGGCAGGACCATTCCGGAATAGAAGGATGGGCTTACTGCGGCGGGTTATGTGAAGACCTGCTCTCCCCTGTTACCCCCCAGTATCTCAGCAGGGTGGTCGATAATTCCTATCCTTCTTTTACAACGGAAGGACCGAACCGATGGGATTACGGTTATTACGGAATTCCATTCGGACCTGATTACACCTGGATAAATGTATCGAGCGATATCCATACTGCAAAATGGAACCCGTACATACCTGTTTCCGGCTTGTACGATGTGTCTCTGTGGTGGGTATCAGGCTCCAATAGAGCAGCTGACGCGAAATTCACCGTTCATCACCATAATGGAGAAACTCAGTTCATTGTGGATCAGAGTTCGGGTGGCGAGGAGTGGTATTCACTTGGTTCCTTCACCTTTCACGAGGGAACCTTCGGCTGGGTTGAGGTCTCCAGCGAGGGCTGTACTCCGGGGCCTGTGATCGTGGCAGATGCTGTGAGGTTCATGGGCGTACCCGCTGGCATTGAAGATGAAAATTCTCCTGCAGTAGAACAGGCTATGCACATTTATCCTAATCCTGCCGTGGCTTCGGTCGGAATTGAGCTTTTCGGATTCTCAGGAGTATCCGAAATCGGGATCTTCGATATTTCCGGCAGACTGATACAGATGGTTTCATCGCTGCATCAGAATTCAAACGATTTTCTGTGGGCTGCGGAGGGCTGCGATCCCGGAGTCTATTACGCAGTGGCCCACAGCGATGAATCCGGTATTGTATCCAAAAGGATAGTGATCCTTGAACGTTAACTTTCGTCTAAGTTCTGAGAGGGGAAACCATGAACAGGATAGTTGGATCTTGTGGTATCATCTGTAATGAATGTCCCGCATTTATCGCCTGCAAAACAGATGATCAGGAATTGCGCGAGAAAACTGCGAAGGAGTGGTCGAAGATGTACGGAGCCCAGATCGGGGCATCCGAGATCAACTGCGTAGGTTGCCTGGCTACCGAAGGTGTACAGATCAGCCATTGCGCAGAGTGTGATATCCGGTCATGCAGTCAGCAGACGCATCAATTGTCCAACTGCGGGCTCTGCGGTGAATACCCATGTGAGAGAATCGAAAAGTTCTTCGAATTCGTTCCTCCCTGCAGAGATGTTCTTGATAAAATAAACGCTTCAAAATAGATCCTGCCGCAGTGAACGGGAAAAGCCGTCCTTTCAGAGGGCGGTTTTTTGCGTTCTTGACATCGCCTGTCAAGTTCAATAGTGAAAGTGGTAACTTTCACTACTAATTTGGTAGGAAATTGAATAAGACAGAATCCGAAGCAACTTTGAAACGCCTGAGCCACTACGCCCGCTGCCTCAGGATGGCTATCGCAAACGGCATCGATATCATCACTTCCAGCTCGATTGCCGAACCCTGCGGTATATCCCCAGCCTCTGTCCGAAAGGATCTCGCGGCATACGGAGAGTTCGGCAAGCAGGGCTCCGGCTACAATCCTGAGGAACTCCTGGGAGTGATCGAGAGAATACTCGGGATAATCAGCCCCCCTCCGGTGGTTCTCCTTGGAGCTGGCCGCCTGGGCAGGGCTCTCCTTGAAGGCGGGATACCAGGTACAAAGTACAGGTTCCTCGGTGCCTTCGATATCGATAGCACCAGAACGGGAGAGCTCATCGGCGGGTTTAAAGTTTATCATGCAAGTCAGATGAGTAGAGTGCTTGATGGGATCACCGATTTCATCGGGATGATCTGTGTCACGCCGGGATTGGCCCAGCAGGCTGTGGATCTCCTGGTCAAGGACGGCTGTCGCGCGATTCTCAGTTTTAATGTCGAACCGCTGCACGCTCCACCGGGAGTGAACATCAGGTATACGGACATGCCGTTTGAAATGGATCTGCTGTCTCACGGCCTGAAGACAAGGGAAGGTGCCAATGAATACGATTGATCAAATGATGGAGACCTATGCAAATGCCCTGTCCATGGACGTGAACAGAGAGAGGCTCCTCGGGATGATGCCCGGAATGCTGAAGCTGCTTGCTCTGCGGCCGGACAGGAAGCCTGCGATCTTCGAAATGATGCCCGGAATGATGGAGGATGCCGGTGCCGTCATGGACAGAGCACTGGTGATGGACATGATGCCCTACGTGGCTGAGGTCCTCGGTGACAATCCCAAGCTCGGTAAAAGGATAATCAGTGTAATGTCCGAGATGATGGGTGTCTTCAATATGAGGATGACCCCCGGGATGATAATGGGGATGATGCCGGACATGATGCCGTTGATGCTCAGACATCCTACCCTCATCCCCCCTTTCATGAAGGCGATGCCCGGAATGATGCGCGAACCGAATAAGGCAGGTGGCAAAGATGAGTAGGCTGTTCGACAAGGAACTTCGTCCCGAGCTATACAGCGATCTGAGCGAGCTGACCTTCCGTTTCATCGGGGACCTTGAGAAGTGCATGCAGTGCGGTAAATGCGTGGGGAATTGCCCTGCGGCTTCGGTCACACAATACAATTCCCGCAGGATTATTCACTCGATTAAGATGGGAAACGTTGAGGATGTGATAAAGTCGGAGGAACTCTGGTCCTGCTTCTTCTGCTCCTCCTGCTATGCAAGCTGCCCGAAGGATATAAATTTCCCCTTCACTGTAGCCATGCTCAGGTACGCCTCTCTATACGCAGGATACGGCTGGGAGTACGTGAAGAAACTACTTCCCTACGCTCTCGATTACTACAGAACCGGTATGACGGTGCTGCAGGATGAGCGTAACCCCAATATCACCCGGCGAAGGGCAAGGAACTCGGACACCTCCGGGAGCATGGCGGACGTCCGCGAGAAGATGGGTCTCTCCAGGGAGAGGAAAGTCTCCGATCGCGCCCTCAGTGAGGTGCAGTTCATATCCGATGTCTCGGGCATGACCAGAATACTGAAAGAGCTCCCGGATAAAAAGGAGAAGGCTCCACTCTCCCGTTCGGAGCTCGACAGGATATTGCTGGTAACAGACCGGAACGGTAAATTCGCCGGTTTTCCCGAGGAGGACGACAATGCCTAGAACAGAAGTACTGGAGAAGGTACCGATTGACGACAGTTATTTCCTCTTCAGGTCGTGCGTATCGTCAAGCAAATATCCAGGGATCGAAACATCCACCGAGGAGGTGTTCGCCAGGCTGGGGATCGAGCTGGAGGATTCGCCCGAGCAGAGCTGCTGCGGAGGGTTTATCACCTTCACTTCCCTGGCCGAGGTGACCGCTTCCCTTCCCGCAGTAGCGCGGAACCTGTCAATTATTGAGGAATCAGGTAAAAACGCTCTGACCATGTGCAACGGCTGTCACATGTTTCTGACCGAGTTCGGTCACTTCATGGACCACAACCCTGATATTACGAACAAGGTTAACGAGATGCTTGGCATGCTCGGGCGCGAATACAAAGGTTCAAGCCATGTGCTCCATATGCTCGAGGCCGTCGCCGGTCTGAAGGAAAGAATAAAGGAGCAGATCACAAATCCGCTCAAGGGTCTTCGCGTCGCAACACACTACGGCTGTCACTACCTCTACGGCTTCAAACACGATGCCGTTGACGATCCTTACATGCCCACTGTCCTTGAGGAACTGATCGATATCGCGGGAGCGGAAAACGTCACATACCCGGAGGCGAGGACCTGCTGCGGCAGTGGACTGACACAGATAATAATCCATAAGGAGGAAATGTCCCTGCCCTTTCTCAAGCGAAAGCTTGATTCCCTTAAGAAGATCGAGGCTGACGCACTGATAGTGGTCTGTCCCTACTGCATGACTATTCTCGACCGGGGACAGTTCAAAATGGAGGAGCGGGGAATAGAGGAGTACGGAGTACCGGTCCTCTACATTAACCAGCTCCTGGGTCTTGCCATGGGAATCGATCCTGTCAAACTCGGTCTCGAAGCGCATATCACACCTGTAAAAAGACTCCTTGAGAAGCTGGAGGCCTCAAATGCGTAAGATTGGAGTATTCGTCTGTCACTGCGGAACCAACATTTCTTCGATGGTCGATATAGACCGGGTCATAGACTCCGCCAACCGTCTGCCGGATGTCGCATGCGCCATAGATTACCAGTTCACCTGCTCCGCTCCGGGGCAGACCCAGATCAGGGACACCATAAAGAAATACGATCTTGACGGCGTGGTCATTGCAGCATGCTCGCCGAGAATGCACGAACCCACCTTCAGGAAGACCCTTCGGGACGCGGGGCTGAACCCTTACATGATGGAGATGGCAAACATCAGGGAACATACTTCCTGGGTTGCGCTGAGCAGGGATGAGGCAACAGCGAAAGCAATCGATCTGGTCCGCATGAAAGTTGCGAAGGTCGCCAGACTCCGCCCTCTGGAAGAGATCCATCTCCCGGTTACAAGGAGGGCTCTTGTGATAGGTGGTGGAGTTGCCGGCATTGGGGCGGCTCTGGACATCGCGGATGGCGGCGTAGATGTGATCCTCGTTGAGAGAAGCCCCTCCCTGGGCGGCCACATGGCTCAGTATGACAAAACCTTCCCGACCCTCGACTGTGCTTCCTGCATCCTCACTCCCAAGATGGTCGAGGTTGCATCCCATCCGAACATCAAATTGCTGACCTATTCAGAGGTTGAAAAGGTCACCGGCTTCGTGGGTGCGTACAGTGTGAAAGTGAGAAAGCGGGCCAGATCAGTCAACCTTGAAAAATGCAACGGGTGCGGTACCTGCCTTGAGGTCTGCCCGGTGAGCGTGCCTTCGGAGTTCGATGCCAGCCTCGCTGAGCGCTCAGCCATATACAGGCCTTTCCCCCAGGCGGTGCCTGCCGCGCCAGCTATTGACAGGGAGAGCTGCATCTATTTCAGGACGGGTAAGTGCCGGGCATGTGAGAAGGTCTGCCCGGCGGACGCCGTTGACTACGCACAGGAAGATGAAACCGTTGAGGTGCAGGTAGGCGCCATCGTTGTTGCTACGGGCTTCCACTTCTTCGATGCAAGGAAATACACTGAGTACGGATATGGTAGTTATAAAGACGTAATAAGCTGGCTCCAGTTCGAGAGGCTCACCAACGCCTCCGGTCCTACCGGCGGCAAGCTCCGGCGGCCT
Source organism: Candidatus Fermentibacterota bacterium (assembly GCA_003644925.1). Classification (GTDB taxonomy): domain Bacteria; phylum Fermentibacterota; class Fermentibacteria; order Fermentibacterales; family JCC-6; genus Aegiribacteria. Next base: position 13,141 of record QNDS01000041.1, on the reverse strand, counting down.
TCAGACGGAAAGGAACCGAAAAGCATCGTCTTCATCCACTGCGTCGGGTCAAGGGACCCGTCCAAGGGATTCCCTTACTGCTCCAGGATATGCTGCATGGCTACAGCAAAGCATGCAGTGATTACGAGATCGAAGATACCCGATGCAAGGATCTACTCTTTCTACATAGACATAAGGGCAGCGGGTAAGGGTTACGAAGAGTTCGTCCGGAGGGCTATCGAGAAAGAAGACGTCCAATTCATCAAAGGGCGTCCCTCGAGAATAGTCCAGCGTGACGACAAGCTTCTCGTTCGTTCGGAAGACGCCTTCCTCGGCAGACAGATCGAGGTGGAGGCCGACATGGTTATCCTGACCAACGGAGCTGCAGCTCAGAATGACGCTGCAGAACTCGCCCAGATGCTCGGGATCGGCTACGATCAGTACGGTTTCTTCAGCGAGCTTCACCCGAAGCTCCGGCCAGTGGAAACGAACAGGGCGGGAATCTTCCTAGCTGGTATGTGTCAGGGTCCCAAGGATATTCCCGAATCGGTCGCTCAAGCCTCGGCGTCTGCAGCCAAAGTACTGGGGATTCTCTCCAGGGACCAGATAGCGAGAGAACCAGTCATCGCTGAAGTCGATCGGGGCAGGTGTACCGGCTGCATGGACTGCATGGAGGTCTGTTTCTTTACAGCAGTGGAAGAGGACGAGTTCATGGGACGGAAAGTCGCTAAAGTCCTGCAGGGCGTCTGCCAGGGTTGCGGCGCCTGTGTAGCCCAGTGCTCGAGTGGCGCTATGGAGCTATGCGCGTTCAGCGACGAACAAATTCACGCCGAGATCACGGCTCTCTTTGCGGTGGAGGTGACAGAATGACAGATGAGTACTATCCAAGAATTGTCGGCCTGCTCTGCAACTGGTGTACCTACGCCGGAGCCGATCTGGCCGGAACCACCAGGATTAAGTACCCCCAGAATATCCGGGCTATCAGGATCCCCTGTTCCGGCAGGGTCAGCCCGCATTTCATACTGACTTCACTCTTCTCGGGAGCGGACGGTGTTTTTATCGGTGGCTGCCACCCGGCGGACTGCCACTATAACGAGGGAAATTACTATGCCAGACGAAGATTCTCTGTACTGAAATCCTTTCTGGATTTCATGGGCGTTGAGCCTGAGCGTCTTACTCTGGAATGGGTCTCTGCTTCCGAGGGGGACCGCTTCGCTGAAGTAGTGACCGACTTCACCGGGCAAGTGAAGGCTCTCGGCCAACCCAATCCTTACTCCCGCAAAGAACTCGAGGATTAGCATGTATAACGAGGTAAGAGAAACTGCAAAGCACTGGCTGGAAAAGGGCAGGATTGACTGCTTCATCGGCTTCAGTCGAAGAGTGGATGGATCGGTCATACCCGTCCGCATAACAGACCCCGCCGATGCGGATAAACTCTTCTTCGGTCATGGATGTGTACACAACCTGATGTCCTTCATAAAGCTGGATGACGACGAGAGAACAGGTATCCTCCTCAAAGGGTGTGACGGACGGACCATGGTACAGCTGATAGCGGAGGGTGAGCTGGACAGGGACAGGATCAGCGTCCTCGGCATAGTATGCCCCGGTCTGGAAGAAGACGGCAAACTGCTCCTGAAATGCGCTTTATGCAGAACCAACACACCTCCGGACTACGATGAGCTCATCCACCCGGATGGTGTCGAGATAAGAGATAATGCGATCGAAGATGAAGAACTGAGCTCGATCGAGCAGCTCTCGCGCGCCGAGCGATTCAAGTTCTTCATGAAGCACTTCAACAAATGCATAAGGTGCTACGCCTGCCGGGATGTATGCCCTCTTTGCTACTGCCGTGAGTGCGTGACCGAGAAATCCTCTCCCCAGTGGGTGGAAGTAAGCATCAAACCCTCCTCCAACGCATACTGGAACCTTATCAGGGCATATCATCTCGCAGGCAGATGCGTCAACTGCGGGGAATGCGACAGGGCCTGCCCGGTGGGTATCCCCCTCCGCATTCTCAACAGAAAACTGGCGAACATAGTCGAGGAGTTTTTTGAGTATGTCCCTGGTACAAGCCCTGAGATAACTCCCGCAATGCTCGATTTCAGGGAAGAAGACGAGCATCAAGTCCACGGAACGGAGAAATCATGACCTGGAAGGTAGATGACCTGCAGATACTCGTCGATTTCCTCGCGCTGAAGAGCCCTCTTTTTGCTCCCTCCATTGACGGACATATGTGTTTGATGTTCCGACAGATCTCACCCGGAGAGGAGATCGACCTGAGCAGGCGAACGGATATCTCAGCAAGAAACCTCTTCCAGCCGGAGACCCATTACTATCTTGATTTCGGGGGAGAACCAGGAGCTGAACCGGTTCTTCGGGACTTCAAAACCAACGGAAGGATCATCCTCGGGCTCAGGCCCTGCGACATGACAGGTTTAAGGGTTTTCGACAGCGTATTCTCCGAGAGCGAGAGCTTCAGCACTCTCCGCTCCGGGACCATCATCATAGGTTACCTCTGCGATCGTCTCGAATCCTCATGCTTCTGCGAATCTGTCGGAGTGAGTCCTCGCGAAACGGAGGGTATGGATCTGTTCCTCTTCAGGACAGCGGATGGAATTTACCACCTGGACTCCGTTACCGACAGGGGTTCTGCTTTAATGGAAGGATCTCCCTTCCCGCAGGACGATGCCGAGCCGGAATCTGTTCCACTAAGGGTTCAGCCGCTTCCCCGCCTCCCTGATGATCTGGGAGCCCTCCTCCTTGAATCGGATGATGTATTGTGGAAGAAGATCAGTTTCGCATGTGTGAACTGCAGGATCTGCACCTACGTCTGTCCAACCTGTCACTGCTTCACCATCTCAGATGAAGTGTTCCGAGACAGGGTCGCCCGCGCAGCGGTATGGGATTCCTGCCAGAGCAGGACTTTCACAAAGGAGGCCTCCGGGCACAATCCCAGGGAATCAAGAACCGCAAGAGCAAGACAGAGGATACTCCATAAGTTTTCATACTACCCGACATTGAACGATGGCACATTTATGTGCAGCGGCTGTGGTAGATGTGATACATCCTGCCCAACCGGGAGAAACCTTCTCGAGGATCTGCTGGCGCTCACAGGGGAGGTGCGATAATGCATGATCTTATGAATGTGAAAAACGCGGAAATCATAGAAGTGATCGACGAGGCTCCCGCACTGAAGACCTTCGTACTGAAACCTATCGAACCGATTACATTCCTGCCGGGACAGTTCGTCCTGGTGTCGAGACTCGGCATAGGGGAGTCAGCCTTTGCGATCTCCTCCGATCCTCTGAAAACGGACACTATCTCCATCAGCGTACAGGCTGTAGGGAAGCACACCGACTCTCTTCATGAGCTTGACCCGGGTGACATCGTATCTCTGCGGGGACCCTACGGAAACGCCTTTCCGATAAACGAATGGAGGGGAAAGAATATTCTTATTGCCGGTGGCGGCATCGGCATCGCTCCTCTCCGCCCTGTAATCTATTCTTTGCTGAGCAACATTTCGGACTACGCATCTGTAACCGTCGTGTGCGGAGCGCGATCTCCCGAGCTCATCCCCTACAAAGGAGAGCTGGAGGAGTGGGAAGACAGCATGAGCGTCTACACCACGGTGGACAATATGGATGAGAACTGGATCGGCAAGGTGGGAGTAGTGCCGAAGGTCATAGAGGAAATCGGGATTTCTCCGGAGAATGCAATAGCAGTTATCTGCGGTCCACCAGTCATGATCAGGTTCGGGAAGGAGGCTCTTGCCGGACTGGGATTCACCTTTGATCAAATATATACAACGCTGGAAATGAAAATGAAGTGCGGCGTTGGCATCTGCGGCAGATGCAACATTGACCACAGGTACATCTGCAGGGATGGTCCCGTTTTCAGAATGGACACTATCGGAGAGTACTGACAGGATTAATTCTACAAACAGTTAAGGAAACAGATAAAATGAGACCTGAAGTATCACTTGGACGGATTTTCATTGTTCTGCTTATCGGATTAGTCATATCACCATCGCTGGCTACAAATGGAATGAATATGATAGGATACAATATTCGCTCATCAGGCATGGGCGGGGCAGATGTGGCTGTGGATTCGGATTGCTCGGGTGCTTCTGGCAACCCGGCTGCACTCTGCCTTCTTACTCCGCGGTCTATATCGGCTGGAATCTCTCTCCTTATGCCCAGTCTGAATGTATCAAACACAAACATGGGGCTTGATCTCGATGGCGAAAGCCAGATCTTTCCGCTTCCATATCTCGCCTATGCTCAAAGGATGGGATCGACCTCACCGTGGACTCTCGGGATAGATATCTACGCCCAGGGAGGAATGGGTGTTGATTTTCAGGGGTTCCCCACCGGAGCCACAACCACTGACACCTTCAGTTCCCGTGTGATGTACTTGAGAGCTACTGCGGCTGCGAAATATTCCGTTACAGAAAACCTCTCCCTCGGGCTTTCCGCTATAGCCGGCTACGCCGGCATGGACTTCTCGATGTTCCCTGAAACTGTCTCAGGCATGGATGTCGAGGGACTATCGAGCCTCGGGTACTCCGGGAGGTTCGGGGTTCACTACAAACTTTGTGACAGAATCAGTGTTGGTGCTCAGTACACAAGCGAGACAGAACTGAATCTGGATGGTGGAGATCTGACGCTGAACTTCGGATCGATGGGCGGCAAGGTGCTATACGAAGCTGCCATGGAGGATTTCACATGGCCACAGGAAGCCGAACTCGGTTTCACAGTCCAGGCTGCACCAAGCATTCTGTTCGCCGCCGACGTGAAATGGATCAACTGGTCAGGCGCGATGGATGTTGTTTATCTGGTTGCCACCAATCCCCCTTCAGGTTTCCCTGAGAATCCTTTCCCGGATGGTATGGGCGGCTACACCAACAGGATGCCATTTCAAATGAAATGGGAGGATCAATGGGTATATGCGCTGGGTGTTGAATACTCTCTGAACAATGAGCACGCCCTTCGGTTCGGTTTCAACTACGGCAAAAACCCGGTTCCGGACGAGAACCTGTCACCCCTCTTCCCTGCAATAGTCGAGAGCCATGGAACACTCGGTTACGGACTCGATCTGGGGCAGTGGTCTATAGATGCAGCTTACGAACACGCATTCGAGAATATGCAGACGAACATGAATGATGACCCCATGGTCAATCCATTCGGGCCGGGAATAAGCGTCAGTCACTCCCAGAACACTTTCCATCTGGGCGCTGGCTTCTCGTTCTGAAGGAGTATATGTAAACAGACGCCAGATCTCTGATCGAGACGTTCAGGATTATTTGTCCCCAGGTTTACCTTGGACTCATTGAAAGATATCTTAGTAATAGCATTGTTTGTCTGGATCTATTACAGAAAGGTAGTTTGATGGGATACATTACGCTGGTCTTGATTTGCTCCATAGCTTTTGCCAATGGTGATCTTCGAGGGATGACAGGTGACCCGGGACAACCTGTTGAGGTTACCGGCAGTTCTGTTCATCTTGTTACATCCATTCCATCATGGTTCACATGGAAGCTTGAAACTCCTGAACCGCTGCCTGTTTTTGACCCTCCGGTAGAGTACGAAGTGGTTGAGACCCTTTCGTGCAGATTCATCGTACCCGACATGGATGGTATTTGCCCTGCAATAGTTTCTCTCTCATCCGAAGCCATTGAGGTGAACGATGAGATAGTCCTGACCTCCCTGGCGCAGCAGTCTGTTGATCTGGCCCCGGAGTGGCTGCAGGGACACCTTATCTGGAAATACTCCATACTCTCCGAGTCAAATCAGGACAGATATGGCACTCTGCTTCTTGCTCATCAGGGACAGCAGTACTATGACGAGCTCGCTTTTACAGTTGCGAATCTATCCTGGACAATTCTCGCAAGTACATATTTCGACGAGACTCTGCTTGTGGACAATGCCCTGGGCGTTTATGAAACAGACCCTCATCTGAGCTATGTAAACGTAAACGATTATGGAGGCACGGATTACTACAGCACTACCGAGTACAATACCGTTGTAAACACAGACACGATCTGGGTCGAGATTCCAAAGGAGATCTACTATCACTTCGTTGTAATGCCGAAGGTGTCTGATGAACGCCCTCTGAATGATGCAAGCGTTTACAACGAACTCTGGAGACAGTACCTCTGGGACATGGATGATCCTGGTTATCCGGTTCTCAATGAGGTCCTGAACGAGAATATACTTGTCTTCTGGGACGAGCAGATGAGGAGCTGGGGATGGTCTACCACTCCGGTTTTCACTGACACTCTGCAGGCTGTTGAAATAATCAGTAAATGGACCCGTGCCATAATACCCGACGGAGCCACCGGCAACAGACCCATTCAGCCCAACATCATTGCTCATGAGCACAACGGGAACTGCGGTGAGACACAGGATCTGCTCTGCGCCTCTGCAAGAGTTGCGCTTATTCCCGCTGCATGTACCATGGATATCAACGAGGATCATGTCTGGTGTGAGATCTGGTGGGATGGGGAATGGCGCGGGTGGTACGTAGATACGATAAACAATCCTAACTGCGCTTACGACAAGGATCATGGGGGTTCAAAGGATTGCAGCTGCATCTGGACCTGGAGAAACGACGGTTACACCTGGGACGACGCTGCATTCTATTCTCAAACGTGTACCTTTACGGTAACCGTAACGGATTCCTCGGATGTTCCTGTCGATAACGCCATTGTACTGGTCGCAAGTGAGGGCTGGCAGACCAGTACCCTTTACCTGGGAACCTTTGGAGAGACTGACCGTAACGGTCAGATCACTTTCGATCTTGGGGACAATCAGAATTATTACCTGAGAATAATAACAGAACTCGGTATCTTTGGAAGCGGCGGATACGAAGAGGTTATAGTAAACAGTATTCCCGATCAGAGCTACTATTTCGACTGGAGCCCTCCCGATCTCATGCCTGAACTCGACTTGACCGAGGTCAGTGAGGGATCCTGGACGAAATACCTTATTCAGGTGAACTACGATCTTCCCGCGGATCTTATGAATGGAAGAGACAACTATGCCGCCCCCAGTTCTTACTATGCTGAACCTCTTGAAGACGGAACCGCTGACTTTTTCATCGTTGATTCTGCCAACTGGGACCTTTACCAGGCAGGGGATGCATTTGACTGCTATGAGCTGATACAGGGGCAGAGTACAGGAGAGGCCTGGTTCTATGCCCCGCACACCGATGACTGGTATCCAGTATTCAGTGGTGACAGACATCAGGGACTTCTAACTTTTGCTGAGGCTGAGTTCACTCTGTGGGAGCATAATGGAACAGGCATCAGTGGAAGCACTGTACCTGCCCTTCGGGCGGCAATTCACCCTAATCCCTGTACGGACCGGACTTCGCTGAGTTTTGCCACCACTGCACCGGGAATCACTGAAGTTGTTCTTTACGATATAAATGGAAGGATTGTTGAAACACTGTGCAATGACCTTCTGGATGCCGGCAGCCACAATCTGAACCTGGAAACCGCAACACTGTCAACCGGTCTCTACTTTGTGAAGTTCAGCGGGGAGGGACTGGACTCAATCAGGAGTCTGACTGTTCTCAGATAGGTTCTGGAAGCTCGATGATGGGTGAGGCTTCGTAATGCGATAGGAGCGATAATGTCGAAAGTAAAAGTAAGAGAAGCAAATGTACTTGTCGTGTACTTTACTCAAACAGGAAACACGGAAAAGGTGGCTCGTGCCATTTATGACGAGGTCCTATCAAGCGGGTATGAAGCTCAGTTGAAAGATGTTAAGGAAATCACCGCGATAGATCTTTCAAAATATGACCTTGTTTTTCTAGGGTCCGCTTGCCATTCAGCAAATCTCGCAACACCTGTCCTGAAGATCCTTGCTGATATTCCCCCAGAATCTCGGCTGAAAGTAGCAGGTTTCGCGACGCACTCAAGCCCTCGACCGGGGGGCAGTGAAAGGGATCAGGAGTTATACGACAGATGGGCGTCCGGATGCATCAAGTCATTCGAAAAAGCAGCTCATGAAACACGCCTGGATCTCCTTGGCTACTTCGGCTGCCAGGGTGCAGCTTCCCTTCCGATCGAAGAATTCATTCACAGCACGATAATTCCGAATGAGGAAGAATGGCAAACATACGTTTCAAGTATCAGGAAACACCCGGACACAACAGATATTGAAGAAGCTAAAGAATTCGCCCGGAATGTGTTGATCGAGTACAGGAATAAATGCTTATGAGAATATCATGAGATCCCTGATGTTTTCAGTCGCTTTGACCTCACTGCTATTCGCATCAGATATCGAGATAGGCTTCCCCGAAGACGGATCGACTTCTTACCCTTTCGGCTGTTGAGGAGATCCTATACACTGCCAGGTGGTGGTGCTTGAAATGGAGCTGGGGCAGGCGATTCTGATAGAGAGTATATCCTTCATGGTCGAAGATTATTACTCTTCATGGAAGGATAGCGTCTCCATCTACATGGCTCTCACAGAGCTGGATGAACTAACCGATACCTTCGAATCGAATTATACGATGGGGACCAGGCAGCTGGTTCTCGAGGTAGACACCCTCTACTACGGAACGATCCCGGAAGAGTGGTTCACAATTGAACTGCAGACACCATTCTGGTACCCCGGAGAGAGCAATCTGCTCCTGGAGCTTGTAAGCCCAGGAATCGACGGAGGGTATACCGATATTTACAACTGGAACAGCTATTCCTCCCGCGCCCTGGTAGCATACAGTATCAGCCAGACTACGGGCAGTCTCGACTCCTGGGTGCCGTATATGATTCTGAGCGGTTCTCTCGGCCTCGACCAGCGGACATTCGCCTCGATAAAGGTCATAGCAGGCAGCCAATAGTCAGAATATGCTTTAACTGACTGGGCATTTTCTATATTGGAAGGTAGATAGGATGGAATCCAGATACTACATTGATCTTGCAGAGCACCTTGACAGGCTTCCAGGAGGGTTTCCACCCTCAGAAACAGGGGCGGAGATCCGTCTGCTCAAAAGGCTCTTCACACCCGAGGAGGCGGCACTTGCCATCCACCTCACGCTGGACAGAGAAGAAGCTGAGGTCATTGCCGGGAAAGCAAAACTGACTCCGGAAGAGGCAGGACCGAGACTGGCCGGAATGGCTCACAAGGGTCTCATTTTCTCGGCTCTCGCAGAAGATGGATCCATCCGCTACCAGGCTGTTCCATTCGTGGTGGGCATATGGGAATTCCAGGTCGACCGTCTGACCGAGGGACTGGTCCGGGATGTGAACGACTACTGGAATACTATGAAACGCAGAAGACCGGTCAGGACAATTCCGCAGATGCGGACGATACCCATCGGTGAGAGTATCGAACCGCACCTCGAAGCGTACCCTTACGAGCATGTGACTCGATTGCTGGACAGCCAGGACCGCTTCGCCGTGGCTCCCTGTATCTGCCGCCTGGAAGCTAAGATGGAAGGTGGGGGGTGTGACGCCCTGGAGGAAGCCTGCCTTATGTTCGGGGACTGGGCTGACTACTACGTGAGGGAGGGCAAAGGCCGCGCGATCGATCGTTCCGAAGTACTGGAAATCCTCGCAAAGGCCGATGCTGACAACCTTGTGCTGCAGCCCTCCAATTCAAGGAACGTCGTGGCGATATGCTGCTGCTGCAGCTGCTGCTGCGGTGTACTGAAGAGGCTGATATACCACCCGAAACCGGCTGAGGCGGTTTTCAGCCCGTTCGCTGCCGAGTTCGACCCCGATAAATGCATTGCCTGCGGAGTATGTATCGAGCGGTGCTCGATGAGTGCTTTCACTGATACGGGAAGCAAAGTGGAATTTGATCCGGTCAGGTGCATCGGATGCGGCCTCTGCATTACCACCTGCCCAGCAGATGCACTGACCCTGTTCCGAAAACCTGACACGGGCAGGATCAGGATCCCGGACACCATAGACGACACATGGCGGGAGATAGCGCAGGCCCGGAAGAAAGCGTCCCTTCTTCCCTGAACTATCTACTCATCCATCTTCAGTATCTGCCAGAAAAAAGCATAACTGTCGGACGTTCGATCAAGGCCTTCTGAAAGACCAACCGCTCCCCCGTGTCCGGCTCTGGAATGAATCGACATCAGGATAGGTGCATCTCCAGCCTGAGCAGCCTGCAATCTTGCCCCATACTTGAAGCTGTGCCCGGGAACCACTCTATCATCGTGATCTGCAGTTGATATCAGAACCGGCGGATACTCGATGCCAGGCTCGATGTTGTGGTATGGAGAGTAATCGAGAAGGAACTTGAACTCTTCCGGATCATCGGGGTCACCGTATTCGGAGGTCCAGGCCCACCCGACTGTGAACAGGTGAAAGCGAAGCAGATCCATAACACCCATGGCAGGAGCAGCCGCACCGAACAGATCTGGTCTCATGTTCAGGCATGCGGCGACCAGGGTTCCTCCGTTGGAGCCCCCTGAGATGGCGAGTTTAGGCGTCGAGGTGTAACCTTCATCTATCAGGTACTCCGCCGCACAGATGAAATCGCCGAACACAACCGGGCGATTCTCTTTGATCCCTGCCAGGTGCCACTCCTCACCGTACTCTCCGCCCCCTCGAATGCAGGGAATAGCATATATCCCGCCCATTTCCAGCCAGACAAGCCTTGAGGTGCTGAACCAGGGATTCATAGACGCCCCGAACCCTCCGTAGCCGGTCAGCAGCGTAGGATTTGAGCCGTCCAGCTCGATGTCCCTGGAGTAGACCAGAAACATCGGGATCATCGTTCCATCGTGACTCTCAAAGAATACCTGTTTTTCCTCGTATACGGAAAGATCCGCGTTTATCTCCGGTGCCCAGAGGAAAGTGCTCTCGCCCGATTCGAAATCGTAACTGTATACCTCTCCCGGATGAAGGAGGGAACTGAACAGGTAAAAAGTTTCAGTGTCGGACTGAAGACCCCCGAAACCCCAGATTGTTCCCTGGCTGGGAAACTCAAGCTCCTTCTGCAACTCTCCCTGAATGTTGTACAGATAGACTCGGCTGTAGGCATCCCAGGAATACTGGAGAATTAACGACTCGCTGTTATTCAGGATAGAAACTCTCTCCAGTATCTCCTCTGACTCCTGCACGACCTCTCTCCATTCCTCTCTGGAAGGCTCGGTGATGTCGATACAGATGATCCTGTCATGCGGAGCATCAAGATCCGTACGGAAGTAGAACTCCTCACTAACGTTACCGATCAATGAATATCCCGCATCGAAATCCCCCAGAAGCTCCACCACCTGGCTGTCCTCCGATAGAAGATCAATGTAAAATATCCCGTTTTTCCGTACCAGGTTCGTGTCATAGATGTAAATGATCAGGTATCGCCCATCTTCCGTCTCATAGGCTCCAATCATCCACTCGGGTTTATCCGGCCGCTCGTAAACTAAACTGTCCTGCTCCTGCAAAGTCCCAAGTCTGTGGAAAAAAATCCTCTGGTTCTCGTTACGTTCAAGATATTCCTGCCCCTCCTCGGGTTCATCATACCTCGTATAATAAAAACCTGAGTTGTCGGCTTTCCAGCTGACACCGCCTTTTGTCCAGCGGATAGTATCGCTAAGGGCAGCCCGTGTCTCTATATCCATTACGTACCAGGTGGACCAGTCCGACCCGCTCTCGCAGGTTGCCCAGGCGAGCAGCTCTCCATCGTCGGTCACACTGGTTCCTGCAAGAGATAGCCTTTCGTCTTCGGGGAACTCGTTCGGGTTGATAAGCACAGTCAATTCCCCATCAAGGCTCGAGCGGGAGCAGAAAACGTAGTGATCCTGCAAACCGTCGTTGAGGTGTATGAAGTAGCGCTCACCTCTCCTGTAGGGCATTGAGTATCGCTGGTAATCGTAAAGCTCCTCAAGCCTCTCCCTTATCCAGTTCCTCCGAGGAATAATCTCGATGAAGCTGTTCCATAACTCGTTCTGGGCAGCTATCCACGCCAGTGTTTCAACGGAACTCACATCCTCGAGCCACCTGTAGGGATCCGGAACGAGTGTTCCGAAGTAGTCATCAACCTGATCAGACATTCGGGCTTCCGGATACACTGGACCTTCAGCTCCAGCAAAAGAACAGACCGCCAGGACAAAAAGTAATACTTTCAACTTCAACTACCCCTTCCATTCATCAGCACAGTACTTTTTCAAGCATGGTCTGTAATTCATCCATGGTATACGGTTTCTTAAGAAAACCCCGGAAACATGGATTATTACTGGATTCTTCTACCATCTTTACAGAAAAACCGCTTGAAAGCACTACATCAAGGTTCGGATAGAGATTTGATATGGCCCTTAACACCTCATGTCCATTCATTTCCGGCATTGTTATGTCAAGAAGAACACAGGCAATATCATCAGCTTTTCCCTGCAGCAGCTTAAGAGCACTCACTCCTCCTGAACAGATAAGTACATCGTGACCCAGTGTACTGAGCATGGATTCCACTGTTTCTCTAACGGATTCTTCATCATCAACTAACAAAATGCAGCTTCCTGCATTCGCTTTCCGGGTTTCCGGGTTCATAGATTTGTCTTCGGATGAACTCTCCTTTGTACAGGGAAAGTGCAGCCTTATCATCCCTGTCGAGTTACCCTTCAGTCCAAAGGTCATGAAACCGCCAAGCGATTTCAGAATACCATGAACAGCAGGCATTCTCAGGTCTGTCTTCAACGTATCTCCACTAGTGAAAGGATCGAACATCCGGCAGACTTCATCTTCTGATATCCCTCCTGAGAAAGCGCTTACCTCCATGAAAAGGAAATCACCCTTCAAGGCATCTTTATTGTGCACAGCTTCCGCAAGGTAGTCCGAATCAACAGATATTCTGCCGGTTACGATGTCAACATTCTCTCCTTCGCTGACCTTCTCTTCAAGAACGCCCAGCAGGTTTTTCAGTGCAAGACGCAGCTGGGAAGGTGATATGTTGATCGGCGGCAGCCCTTCTGCAAGAACGGTCCTGAATCTGAAATGCACTTCCGGGTCGAACGAAAGGGATTTGAGAATAAACTCGACCTCTGCGGAAAGGTCAAGCTGCTTCGAGACAAAATCACCTCCTCCGGAAAAAGCCATCAGCTGCGTGCAGAGCGACGCGGCACGTCTTGCGCTATCGGAGGCGTTTTCCAGATTATTCCTGGACTGCGCATCACCTGTTCGGCCGATCACCAGTTCAACATTGCCCAT
>QNDS01000040.1 GCA_003644925.1 Candidatus Fermentibacterota bacterium | reverse complement strand
TACCCCGCGTCGCACCCGATCTCCCTGATGTAGCCCTCGAGCACTCCCAGGTTGTACTGCGCCTCCTTGGCCATCTGCCACATGCACCACTTGGCATCGGACGAAACGGTCTCCCCTTTGATTTTGTCGATCAGGTCGTAGAACTCCGACATGAGTTCCATCCGGCGTTCGGTGGCGATGTCCACTGCGACCTGATCTTCGTGTTCGTCACTCATTGAAATCGAACTCTCCCGCCCTGATAAGCTCAGGGTCGTCGTCGGGGGCGATCAGCCACCACTTCGGCTCAGCAACGTGCTTCTCTGCCCATGCTTCGAGAAAACGGTTCAGCTCCGCCTCGGCCTCGGCAGTAGCGTCCGGCCAGCCGTCCGGATCTTCGACATCGTCGCAGGCACTGTCGGCCATCATCTCGAGGATGTCGCCAGCCGTAGGTAGGTGAGCCTGGGTGCAATCGTAGAATCCTTCGGCTACCCAGAAGTCCTTCTTGGGGCAACACGCACGCCCCTCCTCGATTGCCTCAGCCCGAGTAAGAAAGCACCCGTTGTAGCGCTCGTACCGTGCTTCGCACCATCCCCAGACCATTACGCCAGCTCCAGCCTGAGCCGAAGTACCAGCTTCACCTTCACCTCCACGGGCTCGTCACATGACTCGCACCACACACTGCACTCAAACGGCGAGTTGGTACACGGGTAGCTCAGATAGGCTTTGCCGAAGTCCTTTGACGCCACCCCTCCGCATCTAGGACAGGTGGCGGTTAGAGTACACGGCACATACGTGCGCTTGCCAAGCTCGATCTGCTCGTCCCGATGCTTGAGTTCAATCATTGCAATCCTCCTCGGCTACCATCGCCTCAAGCTCGCTTATCCGCTCCTGGAGTACGGACTGGTCGTTACTGGCCTCGCGGACCTCCCCCTCGGCATCTTCAAGTTGATTCTTGAGCTCCTCGACCTTCTCCGTGAGCCGCTCGTTCTCCGTCTCCAGCGCTTCGTAGTCGCCCTCCAGACCATCGACGTGGTCGGAGAGCTCCTCCGCATAGGTGAAGATGTCATCGGCGCCAAGGCGACGAAGACTCTCAAGGTCGGGGCCAACGGGTTTGTCGTCTCTTCCCATGTCAATCTCCTTTCGGGCGTGAAGTGCCACAAAGTAAGCAGTACGGGCAGGCCCCCGTGTCCCATTCGTGAACACAGCCGATTGCTCGTCGCAGCCCGTCCCTCAGCTCCTTGATGACCTGCGGAATACCGTCCCAGTCTGGGCCACCCTGTAAATCGACCACCTCGTCGCTAATCGCCTTCAACAAAGTCTCGGCGCGACCCTTGTCGGCGCATAGCTTGCTCGCCCTGCGCTCCAGATCAAGCGTGCACCTCGAGCACGTCACCGGATAGCTGTCCTTCTCGCATATCGCACACTCATACTCAGCCATGATGCCTCACCGGTATCTCCACGCCCAAAAGGATGCAGGCTCGGCGGATATCGCCAACGGTAATGTCGTTGCTGTTCAATCCCCAAGCAACATAGTCGCCGGGAAGGGTCGCCTGACAAATGTCGACGACGTTGGCAAGCGGCAGGAGCGCCTTCTCGAGCTCCTCGATGCGCTCGGCAGCGTCGCAGAGCAAGCTGATGTAGTCATCAACCTCCTCACCTGGCTCTTCCTTGCGCCACCTCTCAATACGCTCCCTAACGTCACTCCTGTCAGTCATTTATCCACTCCAGAGTCAAACGGGCATGGCACGGCCCACACAAATTACCGGTCCGGCACGATATCTTATTGCACGACACTTTCGCGGCCCACTCCAACGCTGCCACAACGTGCTTTTCGAGCTCGTGGGCCGTCGGGCTGCCAGATACCACTTCCGCCAGCGCTGCCCTGGCCATACCGGCGGCTCTGTCGATGCGCTCTTTGATGCCGGCCCGGCCCGCGCCCTCTTGGACAGAGCCAGAGATGCTGTAGAGTTCATTTTTGAGCACCAGAAGCGTCCTGTTGGTGAGAGCGACCACCACTCGAAGCGATTCAACCTGCTTCGAGTGGTCACAGAGATGCCTGGCGTTGGGATGTCCCAAGAGAAGATGGCACTTGGAGCATTCTTTGTAGGAGTGGGTCACTTACCCCTTCTTCCAGTCACGCTTCTTGGTGATCATGAGTGGCACCCCGCAGTGCATTCGCCACGCCACATCGGACAGCCATAGCAGTGGTCGCCGCCACGCTCACACGACTTCTCGATAAACCCGGCCATCTCGAACACCTCCTGCACAGGCTCGTCACTGTCGGCCGGCCATGAACCACTGCGGACACGGTCGACAAACTTCTTCACCGCCTCGTTGGCAATGAAACTCTTATCCGCCGGACTTATCTGCCTCCGTCCAAGGTTGGGTATGAACTTGCCCATTACGGCCGATGCAATCTCGCCGCCATCGTCCGACTCGTACACGGTCACGTCTACCGTTTTGAGGTCGGCATGGTTCCCCAGGTGGTTTTCCTCAAAAACACAACGCCAGCCATCGTGGGGATGTCTTACTGGACAACGCTTCATTCTCCACCCAGCCCTTCGCAATCGTCCCAGCCGCAAGCACGAAGCAACTCCTTCGCACCAGCCCTGGCATCAGTATCGCCAGGGCTGGTGCGATGCAGCAGCAAGCGTTGGATAGCCCTCCTCGCATCGTACAACTGTGCCGTCCACTTCGAGATGATCCGCTTCGCGCCGCCCTCACGCTCCTCATACGCCTCCTCGACCATGTTCAGCTTGGTGCGTGTGCGGCAAAGCGCCTTTCCGTTAGCCGTCGCCAGCCGATTGGCCCGCTCCACCTCCGTCAAGAGTTCTTCGACCCGTGTGTTGATAGGATTGGCGGCCAGGTGCTTGAGCTTGATGTGCTCGTCCCGAGTCCTCTCGTACAAAGCGGCCAGCGCATCGTAGGCGTCGCGGTCTCTGTCGACCTTCTTCTTAAGGCTCGCATGCTCCTCGTTCAGGCCGTTGTAGAGGGCGGTAAGGTTTTTGCGCTTGGTCTCGAGGTCGGAGACCGTGGTCTTGAGGTCTCGCAAGCAGGTCGCCTGGGTCTCGTTCTCTCGATGTAGCTCGAGCTCTTGACGCTCGAACCGCTTGGTAACCTCCTGCTCCACCTCGGCCTCCGCCTCATAGATGAGATCGCGGATCTTACGTATGTACTTCTCGGCCCACTTCTCTTTGTCGTTCTCCATGACTACTCCATGTCGTATCGGATCGATACGGCGACTTTCTTCGGGACCACAACCTTGCCCTTGATGACCACAGTGCTTGTGCCCCAGTAGTTCGGGTCAGACGCCGATGGAACAACCTGGCAAAAGTTATCCTCGTCCCACCCATCTTCATTCATCTCTGAAAGCAACGTCTCCTTGTCCCATGCATCGATATAGATGCCGTCCTCAGTTGTCCTGATTACGATGTATTGTTCTTCGTCCATGGTGCCTTCCTACCAGCCCTGGTATGGAGCTGGATATCTTTCTAGGATCCGTCGCCACCGCCATTCATAGTATGGCGACAGCGCCCAGTATTTGAGCAATACAGACCACTTCATATCCGCCTTATGCCCTACTCTGTCCAGTCCGCAGGGTCGTCGCAATAGTTCCAACCGAACATCTCCCAGAACGCCTCGCGCAAACCACCATGCGGCACACACCCCATGTCGCTCATGATGTACATGCACGGCGCGCATGTCTTGAAATGAGACCAATAGCCCTCGCAGAGGCTATCCACGTGCTCGTAGATGGTCCCAGGCATAATGGCGTCACTACACTCAACGCAGCGATGCGCCTTGCGAGCCTTGCGGATGGTTCGCTCGTAGATAGCGCTAGTTCCGTTGTCCTCCCATGAGCAACTACACCCACCGGCGAGATTGCCCATGTCGGTGCTCATCGGTTGAGCTCGCCTTCGTCAGTGTCTACGCCCTCTTCCGGCTGTGACCGCAAGTAGGGAATTCGCGACCCGCCCGGCATTAGCGCCTGCTGGATGCGGTCAACAACGACCTTTGGCGTTTCGCGCACCTCCATATAGCTGTCGGTAACGAAGTAGACTTGGCACCCGTCAACCCTTGGCGAAAAGCTGACCGGTATAATCGACCGAACCAGATCGGCCCTAATGAATGCGGTCCCGCCTGCGTGTTCTACCGGAATGAACACTGCCCTACCCATTTCGCGGTACGGGTTCATGGCTTCTCCTCGGGTGGAACGGCTAAGTTCAAGGATGTTTCTGCCTCAATCGCCTCTGTGCATTTGCACGGGTCGCCCCTACCAAGCCTCACCGCGACGTTGCATACAACGCAACGCCACGGGGTTTCGCCAGTGAGCCGTTCGCAGAATGCCTGCCTAGCTCGCCTTGCTGCTGTGGTCGGCATAGTGGGCTCACATATCCGTGGTGTGGCCTCTACGAGGCTCAGACGGATGCTCTTCGATGTGCTTGTCTACGGCCGTCAGCAACCTCGATGCCCGTACAACGCTCTCGTATGCCGACAGCCGTGGACCGCCCGCCCGGCCGAGCTTGATGCCCACCTCAATCCCATCACCGGCATTGACGATCGCTGCCATCACGCCGAGTAGTTGTCGCTTGTTGTCTCTAGTCATGGTTCACCTCCGCTGTTGCATACGACTCTTCGGTGCACTTGCAATGCACAATGTCCGCCTTCACCCAACGCTTGTCTACTCTCACCTCCATCGCCGGCCACTGGGTACATCTCGCATAACCGCGGCCAAGCTTGTAGCTGTAGTCAGTACAGGGCTTCGCAATCTTGACCGGGCGCTCACAGCTCGGCACGCCAGTGAAGGCGAAGATGATAGCCGCAACGATGAGACAGAAGATGCCGATAGGCATGAACGTCCCGATGAACCAACCAGAGTTCTCGTAGCCCTCGGCAAGCCCCCTAACCCAGCCCTTGGATATCTTCGACACTACGGCAAGTCCTCCCACGAGATGATGGCCTGCTGCTGATAACACTTGCCGGCAGTGAAGAACCACCTAAAGTGGTCCCCGTCCTCGCCCGTAACCTCGACGTAAGAGCCGTCAACGACATAGGGGGCAAGCGCTTTGAATAGCTCCTCCTCGCGCCAGCACTTCTCGCCCTCATACCGGATACCAACAACATTGTCGCCAGTGTCCTCAACCAACCTCCACCCAAAAGCGGATACGACAATCGCCAGGGTGTCTACGTCGTCGTGATCGCGAATCTCGTCGGCGATCTCTTCCTGCACACTGCTGTTGCCGATCTGCATGATGGCTGCGTGCGCCCGCTGCTTGTCCTCCTGCCTGATGTGGAAGTCCGCCTTCTGTAGTCGAATGCAATAGCTCATTCCTGCTCCTCCCCTAACGCTTGCGCAGCAAGCTTGCTCCAATGCACCCAGGGGATGCCAGGCCTAGATGCAGCGTCCAGATCGCGAATTGCGATGAGAGCGTCCTGGTACCGAGAGGCCACTGTCGTTAGCTCAAAAACATCAGGCCCAGACCCGACGTCGTCCCCTATGACACGCATGGCTGCAGTAGCCCTGCACTGCCAACACTCCTCGAAGCAAGGAATGTCCCCGTTGCAGAACTCTGCACCCGCAAAGAAGCTTTTCACCTCCCTCACGAGGACCTTGAATCCGTCGATTCGCTCGAGCAACTCATGGTTGTGGGTGTGCTCAGTGTTGAAGTCTTTTTGTAGCTCGGCGTACTCCACCTTGAGCAGCTCAACAAGCTCGAGTACGGCCAAGCTGTCCCTGGCATCGATGTCGTCAAGCAGTTTTTGGAGCTGCCTGCTCAGATGCTCATTGTTATCGTCATCGGAGTAGTCGTCGAACTCCTCGATGAGCTTCTCGATGCCTTGACGTAGCTCCTCAGCCTCACACTGATTGTGCAACGCCATCTTGCGCTCGATCTCGGCTCGCTGCGCCTTTAGACGGTCGTATTCGTGGCTGTCCACTACGCACCCCCATCGCCAGCCTTGAGGTTGTCAAGCCGCTCCTGCACCGTCGGCTGGTCCAAGTGGCCTTTCAGCACCTCAACCAGCTCGGAGAAGTTGGCCGCCAACCTCTTCTGCTCAGTCATCGCGTTGCCCGGCTGCAAGACAACAACGTACCCGCTGTCGATCTTCTCGATGCTTACATGCTTGTTCATGTCGGTTCTCCTGTTGCAACAAGCGGGGGCGGGCCAAGATGGTCAGCGAGGCATTTCTCGCAGCGGTGCTGATACCTGCCCGAAGGCTCGTCGCAGTCAATGCACAAAGTGCGCTGCTCCTCGAGTGCGTCGGTGATTAGCTCTTCAAGCACGTCAGCGACCCTGTCGCCAATGGGCTTCACCAGGTATTCGGCCGTCTCACGGGCCAATTGCTCGATACGCTCTTGCTTCATCCGTTCTCCCTCCCAGGGAGTGCCCCGTAAGGGCAAGTATCGTGTGGCCTGGTGTCGTGCAACGATCGCCACAGCACGTTGATAAGCTCTTCGAAAGTCCGGGCAACATGCACCCCGTCGTGGTTCGGCTCTATTCCACCCACGCGGTACTTCGCATGCACCGTGAAACCATTCTTGACCACGGCGACCTTCGAAGTGGTCCCTTTCGACCCTCGTCGCATGCGATACGGCTGTGGCCTGGACTCTTTCATTGCCTCTTCTTCGGTGGATGATCTGGGTCGGAACTCGAGCTTGTGGCACTCGCATGGGTTGACACACCCATGCCCATCGCAAGCCGGCAGCGGCCCACTTATCGAGTGAACATACCAACGTGGGTCGCAGAACTCTTCACAGCCAAGAACTGCGCACTTGGCCATCGTCTTCACCGTCATTTCTTCCTCCAGCGGCACCAGGCTCGATGTATGAACAACCCGGCGGCAGTCAGTATCCCAACCTCACCCACTCCCATACAGCAACACATTACTTCTTACCCTTCGCGTACTCGGCGACATCCTCGAGGCGTAACTCGAACATGTCCAGTTTTTGGTTAGCCTTCTCGTAGGCCTTGCGCAACTTCTTGACCTCTCTCAACGAGGTCTTTACGGCCTTGCGCAGATCGCCCCAGCACTGTGAAAGCTCTTCTTGGTCAACCTCCATTGGGTGACCCGGTGCAGGGTCCTCGGTTATCTCGGCGATCTCAACCAGTGACGCCGATGCCTCGGCCATGGCGTCCGTTAGGCCGCTGTAGTCTACCCACAACACATCTTCGACGTGGTCGAGTGTGCGACCGACCCTCTCGGCCTCTTTGCTAATGGCGACGTACTTCTTCTTCTCGGCCTTCTGCTCTTTGGTCAGTGGTATGTTGCGGTCCTCCTCGATGCGCCTGAGCATGTGAACGAGATTGTCGTAGCCGTGCTTCTTGAGGAGATTAGTGAGGCTCTCCTCTTGTGTTTTCTGTCTTGCCATCGGTCTCCTTGTGGCTGCACGCCTTGGGTATGCGTGCAATCCTGTGTATGAGGTGCTCTGAATGCCTTATGCCGAGATTGGCGGGGGCGGGACACTCGCTCTCTTGTAGATCTCCTCCAAGTCCCACAGGTCCTCGGCAATCCTACGCATGCGAACACGCACCTGGTCGGTAAGGTGCTTGCCTGTGGCACTGCGCACCTGGGTGAACAGGTTGTTGATGACGTTGATCTGCGTCTCGGCCCTCAGCGCCATGCCGCGATCGATGATGCCCTTGGCCGCGGCGGCCTTCTCCATGTCTGTGAGTACTCGGTCGGTCTTGCACTCGACCAGCGCCTCCTCGGCCTTGCGTAGATGCTTCAGGTTCCGCATGGCCCAAGCATGGAGCTCTGGCCGCGTCATTGGCGTCTCCTGCTTCACGCACTGAGGCAGGCATGGGCAATGGTTGCACTCGAAACAGTTCTCGAATTCGTCTGCGTCACTCATCTAGGTTCATCCCGTCCTTCTTTTAGAGTGGAGTAGCGCACACCACCCCGGCGTGGGCTCGTCGGTGTAGACAGGACTGCCGTGTCCTTCCTGTTTGGCACACTCTGTCGGCTCCATGCACAGGTAGGCGAAGAAACCATAGCCCGTGCGACTAGCAAGGTGGTCGCAACCCTTGCACGTATAGAGGACGATCCGCGTCGGGCCGAATTGCTTCTCATTCATCGTCGTACTCTATGTTGTGACCGCAGTACGGGCAGAACGCCCACGGATGCCAGCCACCGGATGGCGGTTTGCGCGTTGAGATACACGGACGGGTCTTCCCTATCTCTGTCGATAGCAACTGAACAGCCCCATCGGCTATGGCGCTCTCGAGCTTGAGGCAGCATGGATCGCGCAGCACGTACTTCAGAACGATCACGTTCTTCTTCGCGTCCTTGTCGCTACTCATCGTTCTCCACCGTATGCCGTCCCGAGTGCCCCGCAGGTAGAGAACAGATAGCTCCGCTCGAACCCATTCGATGCACCCCGTAGTGTGGGTCTTCCTTTAGCTCATTCAGCTTGTCAATGAAGGCGACCATGTCCTCCTCCTGTTCGGTGGAGTCCAGGATTCCGCTCCCGGGGGCATACCACCCCTGAGTCTCTTTGCGCCCACGGGCAAGGGCTTTCTCGTCGTTCTCGAAGTCGGTGTCCCCGCAGGCGATGATCGTATGCGCATAGGCAAGAGCATCCCAAATATCCCCCCTCTCTATCGAGCGCTGAATCAGCCAGCCCATGTTGATTACACGCCTGAGCACACAGGGCATACAGCGCTTGTCGCCAATAGCATCGAGGAACGGGGCCTCCTCCTCAAACGGGTGGAAACCACAGCGCTCGTGCCCTTCGATTATCGGTTTCTTGCACTCCTCAACCTTGCGGACTTCCTCCCCAAGGTTGTCTGCGAAGTCTCGTGCATCTTTGGCCAGACCGTCTGCGAGGTCTCGTGCGGCTTCCGCCATCGAGCTTAGCCTGTTCTCATACTCATCCATCATCCTTCACCCTGTATTTCTTGATGTAGGCATCCCTGGCCTTACCCCAGTGCCCGTAGTCGGCTAGAACCATCTTCCGATACCCGTCGCCCTCTTGTATGCGCCCTAAATCGCAATTGACGCATACAAGAGGTCCGTTCATGCTCGGACTGGCCACCGGCGTGCGGCAGTACATGCAGGGTGGTGTGTCTTCGGGTACCTCAAGCGTCACCGGGGGCATGATGAAACCGTCCCCTACGACATACCTCATTGCTGTGACCAAACTGCGATTATCGCCAGAGCGATCACCTCCAAGACCCAGAGGAGATACAACCCGATCACCATAATGGCGCCACCAGAAGTCTTAACCTGCCCCTTGAACTTCGGCTGTCCCCACCCTGCAATGATAACTGCCAGGATGAGGACCACTATCGTGACGATGTCCATCATTGCTTGTCACCGTCGAATTCAGGCCCACGAGACATGATGCTCTCCTGCTTCCTCGGCGACCCGTAGCAGGTCCGCCGTGCGTCGCCGCAAATAGTCAGCCTCACGGCCAAGGTAGACGTACTTGTCCGTAGTAACCGGAGGTATACCCTCGTCGTGGTTGCGTGGCTCGTCCCACAACCTGCGCCGACAAGCGGCTGCAAGCTCGGCCGCCTTTATCTCGCCTGAATAGTCGATGGTGATGCCTAGCCAGTGCAACAGGTCAAGCGCGTTGCCAGTCGCCATGTTGAGGTTGATGTTGATGCAGATCTCACACGACGGGTACGGCACGTTCCATACCTCGTCGTCGGCACCTGCTCCCTCACGAGCCTTGTCTAGCTCCGAGCCCTTCTCGAAGCAATCACAGGTGAAGAGTTGCTCCCAAGTGTTGGTCTCGGCGTCTAGGCGAGATGGTGTGAATGTGATGCTCATTCTTCCGCGTTCCGCATAACGACGACATCTTCGTCGATCAGAAGGACGTGGTCGGCGCAATCCTCGCACCAGTTGGTGTCCTTCTCATTCCATGACCCAAAGGAATCGAGAACCATGCTCGAGTTCGGGGCGTACCACACTGCGGTTTGGACATTCGTGCCTCCACACTTGGCACAAGTGACCTTTGATTTACCCATGTCTACTTGACCTTTGCTGCCCTGCCGAAACGGCGGGCTTTGGCAAGGCGCTTGTGCACCTCGGCGTTGACCGCAAGGTTAGTGCGACACTTCCCGCAATACACCAAAGGCTTCCCCGGTCCGTTCCTCACAAACCAACCCTTGGGAATATGCATCGTGTCGCCAAACCGTCTCTTTTCGCAGCTCATGCAGAGGTACACCCGATACTGGCCCTTGTGGACCTCTTTGATGTGCTGTTCGATCTCAGCTATCGCCAGCTCCTCCTCGTCGTCTCCCTCCTCAAACCTACGCGACGTGTTGCAGCGTAAGCACGATACGAAATGCTCCCCGCTCCCGGCATCTATCCAGACACGATAGTCAGCCATGTCCCTTGTCTCCCTTATGCACTCCGAGCTCGTCCTCGAGCCGTTTCTGGAATGCTTCGACCATCTCGAGCACGGTGATCTCTCCCTCTTCCACCGCACTGTCGAAGTCGTTTACACTAAGGTCCTCGTCCTCCTTGCGGTCGTAGTAGACAAGGTTGATTACAACGTCGCCTATCGTTACAAGGATTGTCTCCTTGCGGGTTCTCTTTTTCATCTGCCCCCTCCAAGGGTAGAAGCAGGCTCCATACCTGCCTCTACCCCACTTATGCCTAGAACGGCGGTTCGTTGTCTGGGTCTTCGAGCTTGAAATCGTAAGCTATGCCGTTGAGAAAGTCGTTGAACGTACCCGACTTCCTGAACTGGTTGTGGTGACGCCCGACGAACTTCTCCTTGATGAGAAAAGTCCAAAACTGCTCGAACTCCTCCTTGGGCATCGGCAGCTGGTCCTTCAAGTCCATCTTGCGGAAGTCTTGGATGTCCAGTAAAGCCCAAACAATCTGCTTCTGGTCTGGGTAGTCCTCGATCTGTTTCATGAACAGCTCACGCCGAGGCGCACTATAGTCGTTCCGAGTCTGCCACCGCTGAGCATACACGTGGTACCGCATAGTCGACCGCGGGTTCCCACGGCCATAGCAGCGATCAAACAGCCTAGCCGCAAACTCAACATGCTCAGGCTTGACCAAAACCTTGATGCCCTTCTCGTCTGTCGAAAACATCCTCGCCGCTACAGCACACGCCACCCTCGATATCTTGTGGCGCATATCGTTGGTCTCGACCAAGTAGATGTCCGAGTCGTACCTGGCGCCGATCTCAAGCGAATAGAAGAACACCAGCTCCTCGGCGTCATCTACGAACTCGATGTGCTTCGGGTTCCTGCTCCACGCCCACAAGATGAGGTTGTGGCAAAGGTCCGAGGTGTAAACGTGGGCGACCTCCCCAGGCTTGTATGTCTTGTGGACCAACTTCTTCGACACCTCGCCCTTACGCACTGCCACGGCCAGGTCGACACGACGAGTATCCGCCTTCGCCTTGAAGATCGAGTTCACAGCCTGGATGCCGAAGTTGTAGTAGGAGATATCGTTGTCATCCCTCACGTTGGTGAGAAATATGAGCCTGGTGCGTGCCCATGTCTCATACTCAGCCGATACCCCCTGCCCCATGGCCTTACCCTCGGAACGTAGCTGGGTAAGCTTGGCAACCTCGTCCTGGTCCATCTCTGCGAATTCGTCTAGAACAAGCAGCCCCCGGTCGTTCTGGGGAATCTTCCCCCAGATGAGAGTCCACTTGCCGCCAATCTGCACCGACGCCCACACCAGTCCAGTACGCTTCGCACCCTCGCTGGCAACCATCTCGCCAACCCTGTAGTGCTCGATGAGCCGCTTGATAAGAGTGCTGTTGTGCGTAACTACGAAGTCATCTCCAACATAGAGCCCGTCGTCGGCTGCAACTTTGATACAAATGCACTCGTCCTCGCCCACCGGCTTAATGCTCTCGATCGTCCGGTGATAGCGCTTGGCCTTCCCCTCCCACTTAGAGAGATGCTTATGGCTCTGCACTGGGACTATCCCCGGGGGGAAATGTATCCCTATGCGATACGCAGGCAAGCCTTCGCGCTTCTCCCCTTTGTATGTGTAAGCCGGTACACGCTCCTGGGTATGAACCAGTCCACCAAGAGACCGGACAAGGAACATCACGTCGATAGCTAGCTGAGGCGACGAGGTGGAGTACTCGATGTACCTTCCCGGGGCTACAACAAAGCCATCGGTGTCACAGAGACCCCTGAGCAGTTGGACTCGCTCCAGTACCGAGCCAAACAGATAGCTCCGAGGTATGAACTTCGCCTCCGACTTCTTCCCGCGAAGCCCCAGCTCCTTGATTATTCCGTGGATGCCAACAACTGAAACGGTTGGGCAATCGTTGTCAGTAGGGATATTGTGGAGCTCGGCATGCAATGGCAACAAGGTCTCGACACGGTCGAGAATATCCTGCTCTGGGTTAGTTATCCTCGGAGTTGACCCGGTCATTCCACCGTCGCCAAGCAACACACCGAGTACATAGGGATGCAACGGCTGTACGGGAGTTGGGGCAAACTGCACTGGCTCGACCGTCGGTATCCAGAACTTCGATCTCGATGGTGCCCCAATCACATCCCAGCGAAGACCGGAATCTAACAGCTCCTTGGTGCCCTTTATCTTCCACCTGTGCCCGTCCCGCTCCCAGTTAGTGTTCCCAACAGCCCAGAGGTGGTCGCCGCTAACGACTACGCTTGCTCCATCCCTGAAGCTCACTTCGTACATCGGCAGCCGACCCCGAGGCATAACAGCATCTACCCGCGTCTGTCGTCCATTGGAGCCGATCACATAGTCGCCCACCTGCACCTTCCCGTAAGTGGTCCAGCCATCGGGTGTAAGTATCCGATCCTGCGGCCGGCCCCCTTTGCCCGTACCACTATCCCCCACGACAAGAAGCTCGAACCAGCCCTTCTCCACCAGGTTGCCACGCAGGTTGAAGCCAATCACCGAATGGAAAGCAAGGTCCATCGCAGTCGCCATGGTCAGCACCCCGTTGATGCTGTGCACGTTGGCGCATAGGTCGCCATGGATCTCAGCGAACTTGTCCTCGACGGTCTGCCCCTTGCGGGGCTGGAACACCATGAGCTTCTCCCTCATGTCACTCGACAGGCGGAAGTGCTCGATGTCGTTCTTGTTGGGCTCAGCGTTGTCGAACAAATGGACAATATGCTGATCCTTGGGGTGCTCATAGGCGTGAGTATTGATCGTGTACTTCCGATTCGGCACAATGCCGTGGCCAATGAAGTACCCGTCGCGCACCGCATGTTGGGATGACCGAGCAGTCACCTCGTCGTCCTTGATGCCGTCGTCTTTGTACGCCTGGCTGTAGTCGACCATGGGCACCATACGGACGGCCTCAAGGGTCCCGTGCTCGATGTAGTGGACTTTGGCCTTGTAGCACTCGTTGGGAATGCCCAATGAAGCCTTGATAGCGCCCTTCCTCTGGTTGTCGGTCACGTCGATGAGCTTCAATATGGTTCGGTCGCCAGTACCGAACTGCCACGGCGTGATGTAGTTGATACCGTCTGAGCGTGGACACGCCTTGCACCGTAGCTTCGGATCTGTGGGACATTTGACCTCGCCCTTAAGGGGCAATCCAAACGGTGAATCCGCTTTGCCACTCACGTGAACAGGGATCCGCACCATCTTCCCAAGGTAAACCCCCTGGGACGCCTCGGAGAGGTGCAGCGTTGGTATCTCCTCCGGATCCTGGTCCGAGGGTTCCTTGACCCAGTTGCAATCAGGGTGGGCGCAGAGCACCTTGGCTGTCGGACCGCCGCAGGCCTTGATGGCCCCACAGGTGAATGCGTACTTGTGGTCGGCGTAGACGCTACGTACAGCAGACCGGCCGTTGGAAATGTTCTCCCGGAGCTCGTTGTCGGCACGGTGGGCGTAGTGCGTCACCGTCCAGTTGTCGACCTCCTCGACACAGGCGTCTCGGCTGTAACCCATGTCCTTCCAATAGGTCGCCAGAACCATGGCGACGTGGTTACGGTTCTTGCCACCGTCCTTGGGACCATTCTCGACGATGTCGGCGATACAGGCCGGCAGCCCGTCCTCGCCAGTGGGTCGCTCAACCCTCTTCTTAGGCCTGAGGGAGTAGACCTCCTTCTGCCAATCGAAGTAAGTCACCCAGTCCTTCCACCATGCAGCCGCTGCCGCGACTGGAGCCACGGACTCATACTCGGCCGAGTCGTATACACCACCCAGGCGTGGTGTCTTGGCCAGGGCCATGATCTGGGTTGCGGTAAGTCTGGCGAGCTCGGCGCCCTCGAGCTCTATCTTCCTCAGCCCGGTCGATTGGTGAACCGAGTTCTCTATCCGCCACAGCCTGCTGATGGTGTAGACGGTCCGGTCAAGGGTTTTGAGGTCCAGGAGGTCGGCCAGGCTCCACGCCATGTTCTTGATCATGGTCGTGAGATGGGTGTGGGGCACGATGCCGAAGATCTCCGGCCGAACCAAGACGTGGAAGCCTTTTGAGCCCGAGAACCAGATCTGCACGTGGGCTGGGTTGATGTCCTCGAACCGCTCGAGGAAGAAGGAGACCAGCCTCCGGGTGTCGGTCTGAGCTCGAGCTATGGCGAAGGCCTTGTCCTCGCCCTTCTCTGGTTTGGCATCGAAGTCGAAGAAGAGCCCGCAGTAGTGGTGCTGGTAGGCGTCGCCGATCGAGACGGCCTTGGCGTCCTCGGGGCGTTCTCTGGTGCTCACCGCGTCGCGGTAGCGCTGGATGCTCATGAAGCAGTTGTGGTTGGACGACGGCTTGATGATCTTGGACTCGAGGTCGGAGACCTGGATGCGCTTCCAGCGTTTGAATTCGGTGTGGTCGTTCTTTTTGATCTGCCAGGAGGCGTCGACGTAGATGTACTGCTCGAAGAGCTTCAAGAGTTCCCCCTAATGGTGGTGTTCAACTGGCTTATGCCGGGTTCGACGAGGTGAGTCATGAACCCGGTTCTGTCTAAGTTCTAGGGTATGGTTCTGTCTCTGTTAGAATTGTAATCTAGAGCCCCAAACAGAGAGAACGATAGTAGAAACTATAAAACATATTTTAGAGCATTCACTTTTTTACTCTTTTTAGAGTGGGGGGGGGTCTCTTATCTGATTATTTTTGTTCGACTAGGGGTATTGGTGTGCTGGCTTACTGAATATACGCTCATTCCTGTAGGGTATGATGTGTTTATTGGTTACATGCACCTACCTTTCAGGACATCGAAAACTGGCCCCGGGGGCCGGCTCCTGTGGATAACTTGCCCCTTCTGTGGATAACTTCTAAGCTTGTGGATAAGTCCCGTTTTGGGGCCTAGCAGGATGTGATGAACTTAAGCCCTAGAGAGGGGTCCAGGCTTAGGGCTGTGGTCCACCTAAGACAGCCCCATTGACGCTTTGCGTCACAGCTGTCGCAGTAGTACATGAGGAAGACATCGTCGGGGACCAGGTTGGCGTGGATCTCGAGATGGCTGAACTCGTGGGCGGTGACGGCTTCACACTTGGCGCAGAACAGCATCGGCGAGGCGTTGATCGAGCTCAGCTTGCGGAGAGCTTTGCTGTTGAGACGTCTCATGGCTAGCCTGCTAGGATCGTGGGGTGGAGGTGTCGCATGATTAAGCTAGAACTACTTGGAATCGAGACACTGATCAGGGACGAAGCCATCGTGGCCGTGTTGAAGCCGCACGTTGAGTACCTCGAGGCCGACGCTGATTCTTGGAGGAAGGCATTTGACAGGTGCAGGCTCAAGAAGGGAACTCCCATCGACCAGCTTCTCCCCGGCTTGATCGAGGCGGTGCTGATCGAGACCCGCAAGCTTAACCGAGAAGGACTACGGGCTGAGGAGATGATAATCTGGGACGGCCACAAGGTGCGAGTCAAACCTCGCCATGGCTACACCGACCCACGTAACCCGGATGAATTCACAGAGTTTCTCGTATAGGATAGGTCCATGTTCCTAGATGCATTCGGCGATGAACTGGTCAAGCTGGGCGAGGGTATGGGTCACAACCGCCGAGAAGACAGGGAGCTGGCCAAGAAGTATCGGGCTATGCAGAAGTCGATGGCAGACGCCGAGGGTGAGTCTCCGGAGGCTAAGGCCAAGGCGCAGGCGGACGCCAAGAGCACCGCTGCGGCCAAGGCGTGGGTTAAGTCTGACGATGTCCAGCTGGAAATCAGGGCTAAGCGTGAGGCTGCCCGTAGCCTGCTTGGCTCAAAGGAAGTCAGGGCCAGGCGGCGTAACAGGAGATTCCATGCTGGCGTAGCCATGGCGGATTACAATGCCGGCGCCAAGAAGCCGAAGGCCAAGCACGTCAGCTACCGTGGTGGCCCCTACGGTGGCGGCAGTGGTGGCTTTGGCCTACCGGGGCGCAAGCCCTGGGAGCGAGGCAAGACTCACAGTCCAGGAGCCCAGGCCCAGCCTGTCCCGCCGATGGAGATGGCCAAGAAGCGCGGTGTGAGGAATCCGCTTATGCGCCCGGTGGCAAGTGCGACCCTGAAGAATCCATATGGGCCTGGAACTGCCCCCACCCCGGCCCCAAGTAGCAGGCGCAGGACCAGGTCGTCGTCACCCAGACGTCCTCGTGCCGTAGCCAAGATCAAGCAGAAGCGTTTACCCACGCCTCCCGCTACACCGTCGAGCGACTCTTCCTCGAGCGGGCCTTCGCGCCAGATGCAGCGCATGCTGAACCCTGGCAAAGAGACCTTCGATAGCTTCAACCGCGGCAACCGGAATTCGTACTGATGTTTCTTGTAGCCTTCAACAACGAGCTCGCCAAGTATGCGATAGCTTCGCCGCTTGCCAGGCTGATAGTGAGGAAGGAGCTCGCTGCGAAAGCGGGTGTTCCTACCCCACTTGAGCGCCAGGAAGAGGAGCGTCGGGCCAAGGAGCTCGCCAAGACGGCCA
This sequence comes from Candidatus Fermentibacterota bacterium, assembly GCA_003644925.1. Classification (GTDB taxonomy): domain Bacteria; phylum Fermentibacterota; class Fermentibacteria; order Fermentibacterales; family JCC-6; genus Aegiribacteria. Next base: position 2,638 of record QNDS01000040.1, on the reverse strand, counting down.
ACGGCGACATGGTGGAGTACTTCAATCAGAATCCAAAGAAGTACGAGGAGTGGAAGGAGCGCCAGAGGGCCAAGAAGGCACTCAAGGCCAAGAAGAAGCGCCTCAAGGGCACTGCCTCTGAGCGCTTTGTCCGATCACGCTCCATGGCTAAGAAGGCTGGCGACGGGAGCAAATCCATACCGCACCTCCCGTGGATGCCGCCTCCGCTGCAGTCAAGGGACCCAAAATCCCTCAGCATTACGGAGAGCGATGCTCGGCATGGAATAGGCGCACGCAAACCCGGGATGGCAACAAAGCTATTGCCAAGGATGGTAGTAGAGAAGCGCAGCAAGCCTGGTCGGTACAGAGGGATGAGCGAGCGTGTGGCGAGGGTGCGAAATGCGAGCAAGGGCAAGGAGCCCGACTACGAGCTTTCCAGGCACCGCACCACCCAGGCGACGGCCGCGGGCTCTCGCACGGGTGCGAGTATGGTGGCTATGCCGAACATGGCAAAGCAGAAGCCACTGCCTTCTCCAGCAAAGCGAATGGAATTGCCGTCCCTGTCGAGCGCAAGGGCGATGGGCAAAAGTGCCGGCGTAGCCAAGAAGCAGGTGACCTACGAGGGCGTCAAACTCAAGCTCGAGCACCTCAAGGGGGATATCCGTTCTGGGGTCAACGGCGCCACGGGCGAGAAGTGGTCTCGAAAGATGTTCGACCACTACGGCTACGTTCCCGGAACCAAGGGCAAGGGCGCCGATGGCGATGCTCTCGATATCTACCTGAGTGCGGATCCTGTTGAGGCACCGATCTACAAGGTGCGCCAGAAGAAGAAGACTGGTGAGTACGACGAGGACAAGTTCATGGTCGGCTATGACTCAGCGACCTCGGCATTGAAGGCGTTCAAGCGCAATATGCCTGCTTGGGCCCTCGGGTCGATGACCAGGGTGAGCCTGGACAAGTTCAGGGACATGGTGAGGTAGTTATGGGACGCAAAACCAAGACGATTCAGCAGAAGATCATCGCTACGAACGACTTCGATGGCACTGCCCCCCTTGTCGATGCGGTGAAGTCTGACGACATCTACAAGCACGCTGCTGAGACGGCAGGGGGACTGTTCGACTTCGGCACCGTGGGCGACCAAGAGATCGTCAGCATCGAGCTGAAGCTTGCCGGTCAGTCGGCTTGGACCATCCACAAGAAGGACGCCGAGGGTATCGAGCTGTTGCTGTGGGTAGGGACTACGGAGACCGATTTCGTCACTTTGGCAGAAGATCGTACGTTTCTCACCGAGGACCAGACGCTCTTGCTTCGTACCACTGGTGCTACCGGGGCGCTGACCGCCCGAATCACTGTCGACGCATTCGAGGGGTAGGCTATGCCAACCAGGGATGGATCAAGAAGCTATGGAGTTGGCGGTGGGTCGACGGCGCCTGTCGTAGGGACCTTCGTGTTCCGCCCCGGTGGGGTTGAAGACGTCCCCAATCGTGTTTTCACGACCTGGCCAAGCTTGATGATTGGCCTAGATGCTGTAGACGGTCCGAGGGTCCTCGTATTGGACGAGAGTCTTGGCACGCTGACCGCCCCAGCTGGCGGCCCCTACGATATGACCGACGTGGAGTGGCGCGGGGCTCCGGAGAGTGCCTACGACTCCACCGACATCACCATTGCAGATGGTGCGAGCTTCACCAACCTGTTCCATATTAGCCATCGTATCTTTATCTGGAGCGCGGCCACGTCGTCCCCGATGACACTTACCAATGGGGACATGGTATGGATCGACGACTACTGCGACATCTCCATTGCGGGTGGTGCCGCACCATTCTTTGATTGCTCCGGCATTGGCTCGGGGCACTATGTAAAGTTCAGCGTTACGAACAGTAGCCTTGGCTGGTGGACGGCTAACCCTGTGATTGGAGGGTCTCCGACTGGGTCTACTGTTTCGATGGTCCTTGATTCTGGTTCGGCAATCTATCAGGGAACGATGGCTGGAGACTCTGGTTCTACTCTGAGTGTCCAGCACCTATCAGCCAGCACGCTAATTCAGACCCAGGCGGCGTGGCTTGGCGTCCAGGACTATGTTGGCAGGCGGGATCTGGCGGTAGATACCGGTTTTGCCAACCTCACCGATTCGACCGTAAGCAAGGTGGATGGGACCAGGACGTTGTCGGTGACTCCGGTCGGTGACAACTTTCAGTTCTATGTGAACGGGGTTGGTTACACCAAGACCTCAGCTGAGGACGTGATTTGGACCGACGTCGAGGGTACGCACTACATCTACTACACCGATGCGGGCGTCCTGACGAGTTCTACGTCGTTCCCGGTTCATGCAGTAACCCCACGCGCTATCGTAGCGATCCTGTATTGGGATGCGACTAACAACGCGGCGATCTATGCAGCGCTCGAGGAGCGCCACGGTCATGGCGGCGGCATCACGCCGACGATGCACGAGGCGCAGCACCTTGCTATTGGAGCGCTATACGAGTCGGGATTGCAGCCCGGCAATATGGTCACCAACGGCAACGGCGATGTGAACACTCATGCGCAGATGTCGGTTACCGATGGGGCTATTTGGGACGAGGACATCCGTACTGCGATCCTTGATTCAGTGCAGGACCTGTCGCCGATCCTCAATGCGCCGGTTTGGTACATGGATGGCACT